>JANZYY010000031.1:6315-18153 GCA_026419705.1 Fischerella sp. | reverse complement strand
GTCTACATCCTCGATCAGGTGAAGGGACTAGAAAAGCAACTTCAAGAAAACATCGAACAGACAGGATTAGATGTACTTGGTATTCAACCCAAGGCGATCGTGCTGACACGTCTAATTCCCAACAGCGAGGGTACAACTTGTAACCAAAGACTAGAGAAAATTTACGGTACTAGCAATGGTTGGATTTTGCGCGTTCCCTTCCGGGATTTCAATCCCAAGCTGACGCAAAACTGGATTTCCCGATTTGAAATCTGGCCTTACTTAGAAACCTTTGCAATTGACGCACAAAAAGAATTGCTAGCAGAATTTCAAGGTAAACCTGACTTGATTGTCGGAAATTATACTGATGGTAACTTGGTAGCATTTCTACTAGCAAGGCGGATGAGAGTTACCCATTGTATAATCGCCCACGCCTTAGAAAAATCTAAATACTTATTTAGCAACCTCTACTGGCAAGACCTAGAAGATAAATACCACTTCTCATTACAATTCACCGCAGATTTGATTGCTATGAATGCGGCGAACTTTATTGTCAGCAGCACTTACCAAGAAATTGTTGGTACACCAGACAGCATCGGTCAGTACGAATCCTACCAATCTTTTACCATGCCGGATTTGTACCATGTAGTGAGTGGCATAGAGTTATTCAGTCCCAAGTTTAACATCGTACCTCCTGGTGTCAACGAAGACGTTTATTTCCCCTATACCAGGACAGAAGAACGAAAATTGAGCGATCGCCAACGCCTAGAAAACCTACTGTTTACCCTGGAAGATCCAACCCAAGTTTTCGGGAAATTACAAGACCCCAACAAGCGTCCCATCTTTTCCATGGCCAGACTAGACCGAATTAAAAATCTTACTGGTCTAGCAGAATGTTTTGGTAAAAGCAAAGAACTGCAAGAACACTGCAATCTCATCCTCATTGCTGGTAAACTCCGTAGCGAAGATTCCACCGACCATGAAGAAATTAGCGAAATCGAGAAACTTTACCACATCATCGACCAGTACAACCTGCACGGTAAAATTCGGTGGTTGGGAGTACGTCTACCCAAGAGTGACTCTGGCGAAATCTATCGAATCATTGGCGATCGCCGAGGAATCTTCGTTCAACCAGCCTTGTTTGAAGCCTTTGGTTTAACCATTCTCGAGTCAATGATTAGCGGACTTCCTACCTTTGCTACTCGCTTTGGTGGTCCGTTAGAAATCATCCAAGATAAAATCAATGGATTTTATATCAACCCCACCGACCATACAGAAATGGCAGACATTATCTTAGAGTTTATTGCCAAGTGTAACCAAGACCCCAACTACTGGAACGAAATCTCACAACGCAGTATCGAACGAGTCTACAGCAACTACACTTGGAAAATTCATACCAACCGCCTGCTGTCTCTAGCAAAAATCTACAGCTTTTGGAATTACACTTCTCAAGAACAACGTGAGGATCTGCTACGTTATATAGAATCGCTGTTTCATTTGATTTACAAGCCAAGAGCCAAAGCACTTTTGGATGAGCATATGCAGCGGTAGGAAGCCTCTTTGCGTCTACAGAAGGGGATTCCCACCCCTCTGAACAAGAGCTACTGAATCTTCCTTCGGTCACGGGGATCTGACAGGGGTAAGAATTTCCTTTCGCATAGCAGCCTTCTGCTCTCTACCTTTGCTGATAATTTTGCTTGGTGTCTTTGTGTCTTAGTGGTGAAAAATTTATTGAAACACCAAGACACCAAGACACTAAGAGAAAAACTATATATGAATGATGAATGCTGAAAATTTCATAATTCATAATTAAATTTCAGTGCCTATTGCCAATCGCACTCCCCAAAATAGTATTAAAATCGCGATCGCCAATAAGTCACGTTTTTTGAGTCGTAAATCGTGCCACTTTACCTGATGTTCGTTAGGACTGGTAAAACCCCGCACCATCATTGCATTTGCCATTTGCTCTGCTCTGAGTAGCAGATTTTCTAATAGTCTCTCTGCCACGAGCAACCAAACTTTGACTGTTCCTTTGAATCCTAACTTTTTCCAATTAATTGCTCTGGTCATAATCGAGCGAATTAAATTCTGTACTTCTTCTAAAACTAAAGGTATAAACCGCAAGGATAAAGTCAAAGTTAGTGTTAGTTCGGTGACAGGTAACTTAAACCTTCGCAATGGTTGCATTAAGCTTTCGATCCCGGCTGTAATTTCTTCGGGTGCAGTTGTGAGCAGATATAAATTAGTGCTGTAAATAACAGTAAATAATATTGTACTCAAGCTGATCGCTAAATCTAGCGAACGGCGAGTAATTTTGACCGCACCTTTCTCAAACAGTACGTAGCTGTAGTTTTGTTGTTTTTTTGCCGGTAAAGGTGTAACAGTTTTTGAAGTATTTGAGTTTGGTTTTGCAGTTAAGACTGCTTCGCTAGCTGGCAATCTTGGTTGATATTTTATACCAAGTCCGTCAGGACTAATAGCAGCGATCGCTAACACAAAAAAACACAGTATCAATAGCCAGCCCATTTGTTGCTGCCAGACTCGCCTGGGAATTCTGGCGATTAAGGTAATAAGGATCAATAGTACCACCAGCAGCACTCGCCACAAGTTGTTGGCAAAAACGTAGGTTGTCAGAAAGCTCATCAACCAAAAAAATTTGACTCGTGGATCGAGTTTATGCAACCAAGTTTGTGGTTGTTCTAAGTAAAGACCAATGGGTAGCGATCGCAGTAAATCCATTTTTTAGTTATCAGTCATTAGTCATTGGTCATTGGTCATTGGTCATTCCAAGGGACAAATGACACATGACAAATGACCTTTATGAAACGCGGGCAGCTCTATTAACCTTAACATTTTCCACTTCCCGAGCTTTTTTACTCCGCCATAAAAACCGGATAGGAGTACCCTTAAATCCTAGTTGTTGCCGGAATTGTCGCTCGATATAGCGGCGGTAGTTGTCGTTAAAGCGTTTGGCTTCGTTGACAAATAATGCTATTGTAGGTGGCTGGGTGCTAACTTGCGTACCATAATAGATTTTGCCCTGTTTTCCACTGCGACTGACTGGCGGTGAATGCCAACGAGTCGCTTCTTCTAAAACCTCGTTAATTACCGATGTGCTTACCCGACGTTTGTGTTCCTCTGCTGCTTGATTTACCAATTTCAAAATCTTTTCTACCCTTTGTCCAGTCAAAGCACTGACAAAGATTGTTTCTGCCCATTCAGTAAAGTGCAGTCTTTCTTGCAGATGTTTTTGGTAATCGTAAATCGTGTAAGGGTCTTTTTCGACTGCATCCCATTTATTCACCACAACCACGCAGGCTCGACCTTCTTCAAGTACTCGCCCAGCTAATTTTTGGTCTTGTTCGGTGACACCATCAAGGGCATCTATAACTAATAGAACCACATCAGCGCGGCGAATTGCTTTGAAGGCCCGGTTAATGCTGAAGAATTCTGGACCATATTCTACATTTTTCTTCTTGCGAATTCCCGCTGTATCAATCAAGCGATAGGTTTGCCCGTTGCGTTCAACAATTGTATCAATGGCATCGCGGGTAGTACCAGAAATGGGGCTAACTATTGCCCTTTCTTCGCCTGCTAAAGCATTCAAGAGACTTGATTTGCCAACATTTGGGCGTCCCACAATTGCCACGCTAATTTCATGAGTTTCCGGAACTTCTGCTACAGGTGGTAGGTAAGCAATCAGTGCGTCAAGTAGTTCTCCTGTACCGTTACCATGAATAGCAGAAATGGGAAAAGGTTCACCCAATCCTAACTTCCAGAATTCCGCAGCTTGAATTAAACCTTGTTGTGGAGATTCGCATTTATTGACAGCCAACAGCACTGGTACGGGTTGTTGTCGCAACCATGCAGCGATTTCTTCATCAGCTACTGTCGGTCCTGTAGTACCATCGACTACCAAGATAGCAGCACTGGCTTCTGATAGGGCTGCCATTACCTGTTGACGAATTAATGGTAAAAATTCGGTATCATCATTAAATACTAAACCACCTGTATCGACAACCAAAAACTCCCGATCGTTCCAGAACGCAGGTAGATAAGTGCGATCGCGTGTTACTCCCGGTTCATCGTAAACAATAGCAGATTTCTCCCTTGCCAAACGATTTACGAGGGTAGATTTGCCCACATTTGGGCGACCAATAATAGCAACGATAGGAAGTTTCATAAGCAAAAGATGTAGAATAGTGCAAATCTTTATTGTAGCGATTTAAGCTTACACCATATGTCTGCTTGCGATCGAAAGATAAAAATAGAGGCATAGCGCCAGAGACCATGGAAATTCCCATACTGTCTATTCAATATTCATGCTAAAAACTCCATGAATTTAAGTAATTTTTCTCAGAAAAAATGTATAAACTTAAACTAGACAAACAAGTCAAGCCCGAAAAAATTAACGTAAGTATGATGTCAAAATGATGTCAAAATGCAAAAAGAAGCAAAATTTTATTTATATAAATTAACCTTTTATTAACCTTATTTTGTTACTTAATGATAGATAATAAAAAAGCCACTGAATATTCAGCAGTGACCTTATTCTAAAAAAGTTAATATCTCGCACTTCTTGAACTTTATCATTACTAAACTAACTATTTGGCACAAATGTTTCCAGATTTGAAAACCAAATTCTTGGATTTTTCTCCACCGAAACAGTTTACCTCGCTGTGTTTTCCTTTTTGTTGAACAAGAGTATATTCGGCACTGTCAGTCATAGTTATATGACAAAGGTTTGATGAAACTGGTATTAATATCATAGAGTTGATGTTCAGATAATGATGGTTGTATTGACATTAACGAAATCTTTTATAAAAGATTTATTGCCTCTTTTCTTAGTTCGTAAAATTCAAAGTGTTCTTTTCAGAATTGCAACACGTCGATGTTTGCGCAAAGTGGCATCTTAGTTTTTAGCTGGAATAATATCCTTGAGTTTATGCCTTTTCCTGTTCTTCAGGAGTGTCAAAGTTTAAAAATTTTTGACTCATATTTTTCTGCCTCTGTCTAGTTCTCAGTATGTAATAGCTGATGAATTAAGGCATACATTTGTTTTTGATACTAAGCCTCAGTCTAAATAATCCAGCATGGATAGATTGATTGCAATTGCTATTCCAATATTCAATCGTTCTGAATTTTTGAATAAGCAGTTAGCTTGGTAACTAAAGCCAGCCATCGTCAAACCTAATTTTTTTCAAACACAAAAAGTCATCACGAGATTTCCGAGTCAAACTTCAAATTCTCATTTGCTTATCATTGATGTGTGATGGAGGCTGAAATGATATCTAATTTTCTCGGTAGCGTCAGCAAACCAATCTCTTATGTGTCAAAAAAGATAAAAGCACGTATTAAATACATGAAATGTTTTAGGGTAGTTTCCTTAAAACCAGAACAGCCTTCTCAAGGAAATGTACTGCTTTCTTACCGAATTGAACCATTCTTTTTAAAACCGGGTGAACCTCTTCCCAATGACCATACTTGGTATTGGGAATGTCGGCAAATAGCGCAAACCTTTTTAGACCTTGGCTATTGTGTTGATGTGATTCAATTCCACAATCACAAATTCATTCCTCAAAAAGATTATGCCTTTTTCATTGACATCCGTCATCGGCTGGAACCGCTTTCAAAATTACTCAATCAAGATTGCATCAAGATATTACACAGCGATACGGCTCATATTCTGTTTCACAATACAGCTGAATTAAACAGGCTTCTAGCACTACAACAGAGGAGGGGTATCACCCTCAGCCCCAAAAGGTTTGAGCCATCTAACCTGGGTATTGAGCATGCTGATTGTGCAGTTGTCTTGGGAAATGAATTTACTATTAATACTTTTAGGTATGCAAACAAACCGATCTACCGGGTTCCCATTTCCACCCCAGAGGTTTATCCCTGGCCAGAAGAAAAAGATTTTGAAACTTGTCGCAAGCATTTTCTCTGGTTCGGTAGTGGTGGTTTTGTTCACAAAGGATTGGACTTGGTTTTAGATGCTTTTGTGGAAATGCCAGATTACCATTTAACTATTTGTGGACCAATCAATCAAGAAAAAGATTTTGAGCAAGCTTTTTATAAAGAACTTTATAATACCCCTAACATTCACACCTTTGGATGGATTGATATTAGCAGTCCCAAGTTTATAGAAATTGCTAATAGTTGCGTGGGAATTATTTACCCTTCCTGTTCGGAAGGAGGAGGTGGTTGTGTCATTACTTGTATGCATGCTGGTTTAATCCCAATTGTCAGCTATGAAGCAAGTGTAGATGTGCATGAGGATTTTGGGGTAACTTTGAAAGAATCTTCGGTTGCAGAAATCAAAAATTCGATTCGCGCGATCGCCAATCTTCCCGCTTCCAAACTAAAAATGATGGCCAGAAATGCCTGGGAGTATGTAAGAGCCAATCATACTAGAGAAAAATTTGCAGAATCTTATCGAAAGACCGTGGATAATATTATCACCAATCACAGCAAGAAATACACGCACGAGCAAACATGGGAAATAGAGAAATTATTAGTAAGTTAAGGGTGATTTTCGGAGCTAAACTTCGCTCTTTCCATGCTGGTATTTTGTCTCGCTGGATTTTATATTTTCAAAGTCAGCCACTAGTAGTTAGCCAAAAATCAGCAATGGTGTTTTCTCCACACCAAGATGATGAAACTCTAGGCTGTGGTGGTATAATTGCTCTCAAAAGATCGCTGGAAGTACCTGTACAGGTGGTCTTTCTAACTGATGGACGGTATGGCAGACCCGACTGGATTAAACCAGAAAGAATTACAGATATCCGCCAGCAAGAGGCTGTAGACGCCTTAACGATTTTGGGAGTCGATCGTTCAGAAATTCATTTTCTCAATCATATAGATGGCTCTTTGCAAAATCTGCCCGCTCGCCAACGCCAAGATCTGGTGACTCGGTTAGCTCAACATCTACAGTCTTTTCTGCCAGAGGAAGTTTACGTCCCCCATCGCAAAGACTTTCACGGCGATCACGAGGCTACTTACAAGTTAGTCAAAGAAGCGATCGCTGTATCGGGAATCCAGACTGAAATATTACAATATCCAATTTGGATGTTTTGGCAAAACCCACTGTCTTTTGGTCTCAAGTTTGAAGATCTAGCAAATGCTCACCGATTGGCAATCTCTGCTGTTAAAGATAGAAAAAAACGAGCTATTGAAACCTACCGCTCCCAACATCCTGGCTTACCCAGTGGTTTTCTGGAGCGTTTCTTTTTGCCCTATGAAATTTTTTTCAAGGATTGAATATTAAACGTAAAATGCATCCTACAAGATCCCCGACTTCTAACGAGAAATCGGGAATCTGTCTTTTTTGGCCTTTTTTGGCTGCTGCGATCGCTGGATGAAGTATCCTAAGTTTCGACTTTTACACCTCTCCAAAAAGCAACGTAACCCTCTATGTGCTTCGCCTTTTCCTTAGCATTGGGATAGTACCAAGCAGCGTCTTTGTTGATTTGCCCATCAACTTCAATAGTGTAGTAACTAGCGACACCTTTCCAAGGGCAAGTAGTGTGAGTGTCACTTTCCTGGAAGTACTGTTTGTTAATTGCATCAGGGGGAAAGTAATGATTACCTTCCACGACAATAGTCTTGTCGCTTTCGGCTAAAACAGCGCCATTCCAAGTTGCTTTCGGCATAATTAACAAATGCAAATAAACTTTACAAAAGCTGCATTTTAAGGTTTTTGTTAAAAGGCTGCATCACTGAGATTCAGCAGCACCAGAGAACTTAACTAACTTTAAGTTTGCTAAACCTTTGCTTCCAAGGATTTTAGCAATTCTGTATTCACTCCTGACTCACGCGTTAGAGCGATTTTACCAGTACGAGCTATTTCTCTGAGACCAAATTTTTGCAGTACCTGCACGATCGCCACCATCTTACCTGGATCGCCAACTACTTCTAAGGTGAGAGAATCTTCCGCTACGTCCACTACTCGCGCCCGGAAAATTTGTGCTATCTCAACTATTTCTGAACGAGTGCTGCTAGTAGCATTCACCTTCAGCAGCATCAATTCACGCTCTACGCAAGGAATTTCAGTAATGTCCTGTACTTTGAGGACATTAATCAGCTTGTATAGTTGCTTGGTGAGTTGCTCGATCGCGCGATCGTCACCTGGTACAACCATCGTAATCCGGGAAATTCCTGACTGTTCTGCTGGTCCAACTGCAAGGCTTTCAATATTAAAGCCACGACGGGCAAATAAACCAGAAATGCGGGACAGAACACCCGCTTCATCTTCTACTAGTACGGAAAGGGTATGTTTCATCTTCGCCAACAGAGGCTAAGGGAGCGTTTTATTAATACTGGATTGCAAGTCTGAAATTTTATTTTAAACTTAAATCCTCTATTAAGGGAAACTGTCGAACCAATCGCGGCAGTTCCCAGTTCATGCTAGGAGGTTGGGGTGATTCAAATTCAACAGCATTTCGGGATCGGGCAAAGGTAATACTTGCACGGGATACTGCTTCAACCACTCCTGAAACGATCGCCCTCCCTGCTGGATATACTGATTTAATTCAGGTAGACAGCGACGACGATAGAAACCACATAATGGTTCCCATCTATTATTTCTATAAACTAGAGCTGCGATCGCTTCTTCCGGTACTTGCTCAAGTCCAGCTACCCACTCCTGCAAAACTTCAACCCGCAACCTGGGCAAGTCGCAAGCTAACAGCAGCACCCAATCTGTTTCTACCTGCGCTAGTCCTTGGGCAAATCCCACCAGTGGTCCGTGTGTTTTTGGTTCATTGCCAGTTTCTCCAGGTAAAGGTAATTCTTGAATAAACTGGCTTTTGGGTGGTAGCAAGTGTTGATACCGTTCCTGCCAAGGAGTAATTACGTAGACTTTGTCAGCGCAAACCTCTGCAATCTGGCAGATTCGTTGCAAAAGAGGAATACCTTGAATGGGAATCAGAGCTTTATCCCTGCCCATACGCGCACTCTTACCCCCTGCTAAGACGATGGCAGTTAATTTGCGATTAGTCATTAGTCATTGGTCAAGAGTCTATGGTTGGTAGTTAGTAGTTAGTGGTTAGTGGTTGTTAACTATGCCCTATGCCCACTTTGCCACTCTCCATCTTCTGTTATCCCCTCGTTTGGCTTTGCCGCACTTGCTGCCACATTTGCTCTACAGTTGCAGCTGCTGGCAGACATTTTAACCCTTGGCAGACTAAGCCCACACTATCTTGTGGTAAATTTGCTGTTACGGCAAACACCGTACTTGGTAGGTACTGGGAGTTGAGCAAGTGTATCTGCTCGGTTGTGGTGCGAATCAAAGTACAGTTGCTATACCAATCTAAGGCTGCAAACAAACTTGGACACGCTTGAGCAGCACGACTCATCACAGGTCGAAATGCTTTTAAGCCTTGTTCGGCTAAATCCAAATAATGTAAGTTGTCCGTAAGCAGAGCCAGCCGCACAAGATTGGCAATTGCTACCCCATTTGCAGATGGTGTGGCATTGTCTGCATAACTGCGCTCTCGCACGATTAAATTTTGACTGGCGTCATCAGATGTATTATAATAACCACCTAGCTCTATACTCCATAAGTATTTGTCAAATTCTTCTTGGAGAGCGATCGCGCGTTCCAACCAAAAAGAGGCAGTTTGCAGAACAGGAACAGACTCATTTCCAATCAAGAGCGAAGCTTGGTGCAAGTCTAAGAGCGCTTTTATGAAAAAGGCGTAGTCTTCAGATTGGGCTAGTACGGTTGGTTGATTTTCATAATTGAGTCGGTGGAAACGCCCATTCACAAATTGATTGTTCAGGATGAAATTTGCTGCTTTCGTTGCTAATTCTAAATAAGAAGGTTGTCGGAAAACAGCATACGCCCTTGCCAAACCAGAAATCATTAAGCTATTCCAGGCGACAATCATTTTGGTATCTGTGACTGGAGGAATCCGACCTAGCCAGTTTCTTGTTTTCGCTTCTTGATTGTTGCGAGCAGGGGGGAAATTTGTTAGTGATTCAGGAGTTGTACCGTAACGTGCAACGAACAATTTTTTCAGTGCTGTTTCTATCGTTTCGCTGAGTTCGCCTGCTTGACGCCTTTGCAATACATTCTTGCCTTCAAAATTACCATTAGCGGTGACTGTAAAGGCTTGTTGCAATTCCGTTAGTTCTGCGGGAGTCAGCAGTTGCTCTAACTCGCTGTAACTCCAGACATAAAATGCTCCTTCTTCTGGTTCTGCTTCCTCAGCAGTTGTGAAACTATCCGCATCTTCAGCTGCATAGAAATAACCTTCCGGCGCGGTCATTTCTCTTTTTAACCATTCTACAGTACCAGCGATCGCTCTTTTAAAAGCTGGTTCCTGTACTCCTGCACTCCAAAGATTCGCCAGATACTCAATGATTTGACCATTGTCGTAGAGCATCTTTTCAAAATGCGGTACTGTCCAACTGGGGTCAACGGTGTAGCGATGAAAGCCTCCACCGACATGATCGTAAATACCGCCTAATGCTAAGTCCAGTCCCCGTTGAGTACAAATTTCCCGAGCATCATATTTTGATTCGCGTTCCCAATGGGAGCCAGGAAGCGAGAATCGTGTTCCCCGCAAAGCCAATTCTGCGTAGGGAATCATTGGGAAACTATTACCGTATTGATTGGGAGTAACGATCCCGGTGCTGGTTTCCCAGCCTTTCCTTAATAACTCCCGGTCTTGAGCTTGTGTTTCACCTTCTAATTTCAATACCGCAGAGGTGAGAAGCGACTCTAAAATTGCTGCTTTGCGATCGCGCAAGTCTTGTTTTTCTGTATCGTAGTAGCGGCGAATCGCTTGTAAAACTTGTAAAAAACCAGGACGACCGTAGCGTGGTTCGACTGGAAAGTAAGTACCGGCGTAAAACGGTACTAAATCATCCGGAGACAGAAAAGCATTTAAAGGCCAACCTCCCTGACCGCTCATCATCTGTAAAGCTTGCATGTAAATGCTGTCCAGGTCTGGTCTTTCTTCCCTATCTACTTTAATCGGAATAAAATTAGCGTTCATATACTCGGCAATAACCGGGTTGGAAAACGCCTCTTTTTCCATGACGGTACACCAGTGACAACTGGAGTAGCCAATCGAGAGAAATATAGGTTTATTTTGTGCCTTTGCGGTTGCAAGTGCTTCATCGCACCAAGGCCACCAATCTATCGGATTTTCGGCGTGTTTGCGGAGGTAGAGACTCTTAGCGTTAGCAAGGCGGTTAGTCATGATTGAACAGGGGTATTTGCCTTTTTTGTCAGTCTACCTCTAAAATTTTTAAATTTCAGATTTGAAAGTGTTTAGTAGAAATTTGTTCCGTGTTGATTGTCAGCGATCGATGGGAGCAAACAACAAATAACCAACAATTAACAACCTCAAAGCCAAAATTTAATCATATTCGGTGAAAAATTTTACTCTAGAGAACGCAGCAGCGAACTTGCCAATGGTGTTGATACTGTCCCAGCAGGAGGTACTGATTTGCTACCGATGGCAGTGTTGGCGTTGAGTCCTGCAATCAGATGCAGTAAGAAAGTGATGATCGCTGCTTGTACAAATTTTTCCAGCATGGCAGTTTCCTCTCTTTAGATAGATGTTTTTACAGTTAGGATGAACTGATTCTGGATGCACCTCAGTACTATTGATTTTCCTTATAAGATAGATATATCCGGACTTTTATCAGTAAAAATGTTGAATTTTTTACAAAAATATGACAGAAAGGTACTAGCAAAGCAAACACTATCTGCAAAATAAGACTACAAAGTGGTTCACCTGGTTTCGGAAAAACAATCAGCTACTGTAATCGATAAAATATATGTACATTAACTACAAGCTGGCTGCATGATTCCTATCGTTATTGAACAATCGGGTCGTGGCGAAC
>JANZYY010000031.1:0-6305 GCA_026419705.1 Fischerella sp. | reverse complement strand
TCACGGCTGTTGCGTGAGCGTATAATCTTTTTGGGACAACAGATTGATGACAACGTAGCTAACTTGGTTGTTGCCCAACTGCTGTTTTTAGATGCCGAAGACCCAGAGAAAGACATATATATGTACATCAATTCTCCTGGCGGCTCTGTTTATGCAGGAATGGGCATTTTTGATACAATGAAGCACATCCGCCCGGATGTATGTACTATCTGTACGGGACTGGCAGCAAGTATGGGTGCTTTCCTCCTCAGTGCGGGTGCTAAGGGTAAACGGATGAGTCTTCCCCATTCTCGGATTATGATTCACCAACCTCTGGGCGGCGCTCGCGGACAAGCAACTGACATTGCAATTCAAGCCCGCGAAATTCTCTATCTCAAGCAGCAGCTAAATCAGTATTTAGCTGAACATACCGGTCAGCCCCTGGAAAAAATTGCCGTTGATACCGACAGGGACTTCTATATGTCGCCTGAAGAAGCCAAAGATTACGGCTTAATTGACCAAGTGATTGACCGTCACGCGGCTGGTAGCCGTCCAATGGCAGTAGTATAGTCATCAATATTCGACCAGTCACCAGACGTGCCAGCAGACGTGCTGTGGCACGTCTCTACTAATGACAAATTACCCATTATTAAAAGCCAGCTAACGGATCTACAGGTGTAGGTTGTGATTCCAGATACATACGAAATTGACGTAATTCTTCGGGGTCGAGTAAATGCCGCGATCGCTTCCCGTAGGTTTTAATTAAATAGTCTCTTCCCTGTTCTGTGGTCCAGCCCAAGCGCTGCATCTCCACACCGATTTTGGCGATATCATCTGACTGATCTACAGGCTCAGCCTTTTTCTTTTTCTTTGTTGTTGGCGCTGATTGAATTTCTACATCTTCTTGAGGAATACTGCTGTAACTACGTTGCGGAAATGGCGTTACATTACTAGAAGCAATCTCTGGTGAAGATTGATTTTCACTGTGGCTACCAGACATTACTCCCGCGTTTTCGACCAGGGTTTCTAACTGTGTTTCTGGCTTTGCAGTTCCAGTCAAACTTTGACTAATTCCCGGAGTGTAGCCGTCAGTTTTAACTCTAGAAGCAGCAGTTGGTGTGGAAGGTGGAGTTATTTCTGTTGGCGAAACAGGATTGGATGTAGCAGCATAGGTAGATTCACTATCAAATCTACTTGTTGTTGACAAAGAACGATTTGGCTGCATCTGCGTTACTAGTTCTGGTGAAGGTGGCGCTACTGAAGGTTGTGATGTAGTTAATATCACCATTAACGCTCTACTCCTGGCTTGATCTTCCGCTGCTTCTATTGTTTCTGCTGCTGCCATACCAGTAGCACGGGTAACGCCATCAATTTGTACGCTTGCCCGAACAATATACTTTCCACGATCGATCTGCACTAATTCGGAAATAAGACTACCCGTAGGATACAAGCTCTGGAACTGAGCCAACATCATAACTATCACCAATGTCAAGTCTGCTATTTCAGGGAAGAGGAAACAAAAAAGAAAAAATCAGAAATTTAATGAGTATGGTGTTTTGCCGTTTGCGATCGCTACTTCTACTTTATCTTGCCAGGTTTAATACTTACTGATTGCTTTTGATTTAGCTAACAGCAGCAATTGTTGGTTTTTTTAACTATGCACAAACAATTGCCTCAGCGTTATCTATTTTTTACTATATCGCAGGGTTACGATCGGATATAATTTCAATAGTACTCGGATAAAATCAAAAACTTTGTATAAAAACGTGAAATTTCCTGCCCGAAACCTGTAGCTTATGCATTTCTACATGCCAAAATAACGCAGTATCCGATCGGATCTTTTTTAGCTAGAAGTAGTAATTTCAGTAAGAGCGTTATTCTCTGCATTCGAGTACTGCAAATCAAAATGCATGCAAATTGCAGCCTCAGAACATCGATTCAGCATTTATGACTTATTGGTACAGGGAATTGGGAATTGGTTTTCTTAGCGATGCCTATTGTCCCATCCCTAGATCCCCCCTCACAAAGTCAGGGCTGTTTCATTCTCTGGAAAAAAATAGATTCATCCCTTCCCACCTAATAATAAACAAACCACATAGACGCGCAGCGGCTGACCGTAGGGTAGGACGCAAAGAGCACAAAGAATTTCAGAGGTTGGAGGAATTTAGATTTTTCCTTTTTAGAATGAAACAGCCCAGCCCCTCACAAAGGGGAAGGAAAGGCAAGAAAGAAAGACCAATGCCCATTGTCCCATCACCCCATCCCCTCCTTGTCCTGCTTCTGTTTCAATTTTGAAGATGACTGAATTTTTGTTTTGTAGAATACTCTTGAGCCTCATTCGCTTAGTGACTAAAGATCTGCTTGCTGTTTCCGTATGGAGTTTGTAGCATCAAGCTTTTTGAGTAAAATCTTAGCTACCACTAACCCACTCTACGTAGTCCTACCGTTAATGCTATACTATTTACCCAATAGCACATTCAGAAATATTTTCTGGAAGTACGCACTAAATCTAAAATAATGAAGTAATGGTTCGTCCTCACAGCTTGTTAAGCTGCTGACCTAATTGTTACTGATTCTACATGTGGAACATTTAGGTCCATCGGCAGTTTCTCCTAGTTAAAAATCAGAGTCTAAAGGCGTAAAGTACCTTCTAACTAGACAATTAAACACCTGCAGTTTAAGGTGAATAGCGCGTTTGGGCAGTCCCACCGAGAGCGATCCGAACACAGCCTCTCAAATATCCTTTGCGCAATCACCTAGTAGGGTAAAATCCGGTATAAGGCCCCCTTTGTCAGATTGACCTAGTTGAAGGGACTTGAACGAACTGGTACTCTGAGATGATTGTGTAGCGCCCTGCTTGTTCGGAGGTTCGTTTACCGCTAGTGTCTGTGGGTCGTGAGGTTAATCAGCAAGAACCAGATTCAACAAACAACAATGATGTTTTGACCAAAGGTCGGTTCACTGCATGGAATTTTCAATCGCTACACTTCTTGCCAATTTTACTGATGATAAATTGGTAGCTCGCAAATTTTTAGAAAAGAAACTTGGTTGTGAAGATGAAGATTGTTTACAAAAACTTCACATAGTCTTGGAGGTGTTGGAAAAAATTGGCATTTTGGCGAAAGAACGCGGTAAATATCGCCGGATTAAGGAAGAAGGACTAATTGAAGCTAAACTCCGCTGTTCTAGTAAAGGCTTCTGCTTTGCAATTCAAGATGTGGAGGGAGCAGAAGATATATACATTCGCGAAAGTCATTTGAGTAATGCTTGGAATGGCGATCGCGTTTTAGTGAAAGTTCTCAAAGAAGGTAGTCGTCGCCGCTCCCCAGAAGGAGAAGTTAAATTAATTTTAGAGCGCGCCAACCACACTTTACTAGCACGGATTAAGTCGGTCGAAGGAGGATATCGCGCCGTACCTCTAGACGATCGCTTGCTGTTTGAACTCAAACTGCAAGAAAATGGTTTGAAATTGGAAGAAGCCGTAGATCACCTTGCTCATGTCGAAGTTCTACGCTATCCATTGGCTCAGTATCCTCCCATCGGACGGGTTGTACAAATCCTTGGTAGTGACGCAGAAGCGGCTGCTGATATTGATTTAGTAACCTGCAAGCACGATCTTTCCCGTAGTTTTCCGGAAAACGTGCAAGAAGCAGCCACAAAAATACCAAAAAGAATACTGAAGGCAGACCTAAAAGACCGACTAGATTTACGAGACAAGTTTACCATCACCATTATCGGCAACACTGTTGATACGAAGACAGTAGAAAATGCCTTTTCCCTGGAAACAACTAGCGCTGGAAACTTACAGTTAGGCTTTCACATTCCTGATGTTTCCCACTACGTCCAACCAGACGAAGCACTCGATCGCGAAGCACTCAAGCGGGGTAGATCGGTGTATCTGGGAGAATTAGTACTGCCAATGTTGCCAGAGAATGTCGTAGAACGCTGTTCATTAGTACCGGGAAGCGATCGCTTAACTATTTCTTTTTTAATTACTTTCGATCCCAAATCAGGACAAATACTGGAGTGGGAAATTCACCCCAGCGTCATCAAAGTAGACACTTCAGTGAATTCACAGCAAGCAGAAGCAATTCTAGATAACCAAGCTACCAAGGTATCTGCTGAAGTAGTAGAAATGCTACGACAGTTGAAAACTTTGCAGATTTACCTCAAACAGCAGCGGATATCTCGGGGAAGTTTGCAGTTAAATTTGCCACCAAACAAAAATCCCTTTTACGATGAAGGTATTCTTGGATGTGTGGTAGAGAAGGATTCACCCGTACGCTCGCTTCTAACAGAGTTCGTACTGCTGGTGAATCAAATCATGGCCAATCACTTGAGTGCTTTGGGTATTCCAGCTATTTGGCGAGTGCAATTAGCACCCGATCCTGAAGACGTGCAAGAAATGCTGAAATTGGCAATCAATTTAGGTGTGGAACTGTCACTAGATCCGGATATAGATATCCAGCCGTTGGACTACCAACAATTGACAAGGGTGTTTGCAGAATCTTCATCCGAGCAAGTTTTGACTTATTTGTTGCAGGACACTCTCAAGCAGGCAGTATATAGCACAAACAAAGCACCTCACTTTGGTTTAGCACTACCAGAGTATCTCCATTTTAGTGCTCCTTTGCGGCGTTACCCAGATTTACTGATGCAGAGAGTGTTTCATACGCTACTCGAACACGGACGCGATCGCCGCAACACCCGCGTGAAAGAGCGTGTCAATTTACGTTCCTCCACCAGTCATGGTGAAATTAACTGGAACGTCCTACCCCCAGAATTGCAACAAGAATTGCAAAGCGAACTGACTCGGGTAATTACCCAAATCAACGACCGAGAAAAAGAAGTCCAAGAAGCCGAAGCTGATTTAGAAGGTTTGCAAAGAGCTTCTTTAATGAAACAGCGCATCGGTGAAGTCTTTAATGGTGTAATTACAGGTGTTCAATCTTACGGTTTCTTCGTAGAAATTGAAGTACCGCCGAAAGAATCAGAAAAAGGCAACGATGTACCTCTACGGGTGGAAGGACTGGTACACGTCAGTTCCCTTAAAGATGATTGGTATGAGTATCGTGCCAGACAACAGGCACTATTTGGACGCAAAAATCGCGCCTCTTATCGATTGGGCGATCGCGTCGCCGTACAAGTTAAAAGTGTTGATTACTACCGCCAGCAAATCGATTTAGTCACAGTTGGTAGCGACGGTATTCCCTATCGTCAAGATATCAGCACAGACTCTGAAGAATCAGACATGTATTTACCCAACGATATCGAACCAGACGACTTAGAGTCGTATGCAGAGGACGAATAATGGAACAGGGTATTGGTTAGTAGTTATTGGTTAGTGGTAAAAACCAACCACTAACTACTAACTACTAACTACTAACTACTAACTACTAACTATTCCCACATATAAAAGCGTGTCAAATCAAACTAAACCACTCATCCTAGGAGTATCAGGTGCATCTGGTCTAATTTATGCAGTTCGCGCTCTGAAATTTCTGCTTGCAGCTGACTATAAAATTGAACTGGTCGCTTCCAAATCAACTTACATGGTTTGGCAAGCCGAACAGAATATTCGTATGCCAGTAGAACCCGTCCAACAAGAGCAATTCTGGCGACAGCAAGCAGGAGTGGAAACTACAGGTAAACTACGCTGCCATCCTTGGGGTGATGTGGGAGCTAATATTGCTAGTGGTTCCTTTCGCACTCTGGGAATGATAGTGATTCCCTGTAGTATGAGTACAGTAGCAAAGCTAGCGGCAGGTTTAAGTTCTGACTTATTAGAACGGGCAGCAGATGTGCAGTTAAAAGAAGGGCGAAAGTTAGTGATAGTTCCCCGTGAAACTCCTTTTAGCCTAATTCACCTGCGAAACTTAACCACCCTTGCAGAAGCTGGAACCAGAATTGTACCTGCCATTCCCGCTTGGTATCACAATCCCCAAACTATAGAGGATTTGGTTGATTTTGTTGTCGCCCGTGCTCTAGATCAACTGGAGATTGATTGCATTCCCATTCAACGCTGGCAAGGTTCTGAAGAAAGACGGCTATGCGAAGGCAGAAGGAAGCACACAAATAAATTTGGGGAGATTTAATGCTCAGAGGTAGGGGACAGAGACAGGGGGCTAGGGGCTAGTATAAAACTAATTTCTCATATTCTTTATTCTCCATTTCCTGCTCCCTAATCCCCAGTCTCTCTCGATCCTTATTTTGTATGGCTATATTTCGTTTAATCTTATTAGTGGCAGTAATGGGAGGACTAACGCTGCTGTTAGTGCAGAACTGGTCACCAGTCCTCTCGTTAGTCCTGTCTCTTATACACATCT
>JANZYY010000321.1 GCA_026419705.1 Fischerella sp. | reverse complement strand
CCAAGTCCACTACCTATAAGTGTATTTGCCAAGAAAGCCCCTGCTGCTACAACCGAACCTACTCCAGGTATTGTTAATGCGATCAAACCTTCTAATAAGCCCACTATACTTCCTGCTGCACCACCGGCGATCGCACCCAATGTAGCAACTTCACCTGCTTTACTAGCAATTCGGTGGTTGCGTCCTTCATCTTTGGCAATTATCGACACTTTATCCAAAGATAAGCCAGCTTCTCTAAGTTGCTTGAGAGCCTGTTCCATAGCTTGAAGACTGGGAAATATACCAATAGCATGTTTGCGTTGGTCTAAAGCCATTTTTTGAATTCCAAAAATTACAAATACATTACTTTATTTATTTTTAATAAATAATGTGAGTAAAATGTGACAACCACAGCAATATGACTCAGTTAGGAAAGATGCAGTTCCAAATCGGTATTGAAAGAAGATCCCTTACTGTCACTTTTTATTCACATTTGTTGCTCACAGTCAAAGCAGGTAGTAGAATTCGGGAGCGATCGCCCTATGAACTTCTATAATCAGTGGGAGCCAAACTAATATGAAATTTGGTCAATGGATTGGCTTGCTAGTCTTGGTTGCTTCCGCATACATCCTTTGGCAAATCCGACGACTGGTTTTGCTCTTATTTACTGCAATAGTATTAGCTACAGCATTAAATCAGCTGGTTCAACAACTGCAAAAATTACGAATTATTCGCCCTTGGGCTATTTTCTTAAGTATTTTGATATTGTTAACATTTTTGCTCGGATTTATCTGGCTGATTGTGCCTCCTTTTACTGAACAGTTTCAAGAACTTTTAGAACTTCTACCAACAGGAGTATCACAGGTGCAGGAGTCAATAAATTATCTAGCCAATTATTTAGAAAATCGTCTGGGAGGAGAATTACCAGATTTACCAGATATCAATAATTTTATTCAACAAATCCAACCTTTAGTAATGCAGTTCTTTACAAGAACTATTAATTTATTATCTACTTCTATCACTGCTGCTTTGGAATTTTTATTAGTCTTAGTTTTGACATTAATGCTATTAACAAATCCCCAACCATACCGCGATTTATTTGTGAGATTTTTTCCCTCATTTTACCGCCGACGAGTTGAGGAAATTCTCTCGCACTGTGCAACTGGTTTGGGAAGTTGGACGACGGGGGCTTTGATTGAAATGGTTTTTATTGCCGCTTTAAGTGGGATAGGTTTATGGATTTTGCGAGTACCACTAGCATTAGCCAACGCTATCTTAGCAGGCTTGCTTAATTTTATTCCGAATATTGGTCCAACTTTAAGTGTAGTATTTCCGATGACCGTTGCACTGCTGGACGCGCCTTGGAAAGCAATAGCTGTTTTGATTCTATATATCTTTATTCAAAATATTGAAAGTTACTGGTTGACTCCCACTGTCATGGCAAAACAAGTAGCGTTATTACCTGCAGTAACCTTGACATCTCAAATTCTCTTTACTACTTTGTTTGGAGCCTTAGGGTTATTAATGGCTATACCGCTGACAGTGGTTGCAAAAACTTGGTTAGAGGAAGTTTTATTTAAAGACATTTTAGATAAGTGGCATCATGTTTAGATTTACTGCTAAATAGGGATGTAGATACTTCCGGGCCTAAGGCAGGATAGAATGAACCACTAAGTCACAAAGGCACTAAGAATTTAATTTTATTTTGTAATATAAAATTAATTTATCTGACGTAATAGTTTGAGCTTAGCAGCTAGGCTCCAACGCAGCCGCGGTTTAAGATACTGCCAGACTTCTTCAATCGGGTTGAGTTGAGGACACTAAGGAGGTTGAAACAATAAATAAAATAATATTGACTGGAACCTTTAACCGTTTGGCTTTAGCTAAATACATTAACAGTTATCGAAGTTAATAGGTAATTAATACCGTTTCTCCCAAAAATTACTACAAATGTTCTTGGTTGGTAGTGAGTACTTAAGTACTCACTACGAACTATGTGTAGTTCTCTTTTTGAGAATTGGTGTAAGTTCAGGTTAACTTTTTATTAATTAAATGAATTACTATATGTCCTCTACTGAAGGAAATCTCTTAATTTATCCCTAGTTTTCTGACAATTTGCTAATTGAATTGGCTATGATGGTCGCTGACGATCACTTTTGAGTCACATTTGTTTTTGATGCTAAAAGATAGATTGCAGTTATTTGCTTACAGAAACTTCATCTGACGATGAGAACTTTTACAAAAATAAGGGGTATTGCGATGGTGTCATGGCAAGACATGTTTGAAAGGTAGAAATGTCTTATCTTATTTGCCCGGGTTTGACAATGGTTTCCAGTGCCTTGCAGAGTGCTACTGGCTGGACTAACAAGTTACTGGAGAATAGCACGATCGCGTTGAAAAAGCAAGCGCCCAATTCCATCTCAACTCAAGCTACATCCACATGGCGCGTTTATCGCTGACTTGATACCCAGCGTCAGTTCGGGAGGTAATAGAAGAACTATACAGAATTTCCAATGGATTGGCAAAAATTAATGCCAGTTGCAGTCAAAGCGATCGCGTACTGTTGTTTGTCTATAGGATGCATGGTTTGCACGTCGAAGATGCAACGATGAGTAAGAGGTAGAGCAGGTATTAAAAGCAATTCGGAATTTAGGGTGATGTTTAATTTTTCCAACTATCCTGTTTGGCTTAACCTCACTATATTTGCGATGGCGGCTGGTATCGTTTGTTTCAGTGGTGCGCGCTTATCAATTTACGCTGATACTATCGCCGATCGCACTGGTTGGGGACGAGCATTTATTGGTGCATTGCTGTTGGGTGGCGCAGCTTCATTGCCAGAAATCGCAACTACAGCAACAGCATCGGCGATCGGTAATGCTCCCTTAGCTGCCAATAACCTCTTGGGAGAAATAGGGATGCAGATGGCTATCCTCGCTTTGATTGATATGGCAATGGTGAAAGGAGCACTCACCTTTTTTGCCCCCCAACCGGTGCTAATGCTGGGTGGTGTCATACTTGTGATACTCCTTGGCTTAGTCTTGGCTGCAAATGCTGTGGGAGAATTTATTTCGCTGTTCGGAATTGGGTTATGGTCAGTGATTGTATTCGGTGCGTATCTCATCTCCCTACATACAATCCAGCGATACGAAAGGCAAGATTACTGGCGACCTGTGACTCTACCCCATCAGCCAGCAGTAGAAGCAATAGAACAAAGACGACAGAACTACATCCATTTGTCGCTCAAAAGAATTTTTTTATATTTTGCAGCGAATAGCTTTGTTGTTTTAATTGCAGGATGGATTTTGGCGCAAATAGCAGATACTCTTGGAGAGCAAACAGTATTGGGGGACAGTTTTATAGGAGCAACTTTGCTTGCTCTTGCCACTTCTTTACCAGAGGGGATTGCTACTATTAGTGCTGTGCGCTTAGGCGCATTTGATTTGGCTATTTCTAATATTTTCGGCTCCAACTCCCTGACTGTATCCTTATTCTTCATTGCAGACATTTTCTATCGTGAAGGAACTATTTTTGCAGCAATGGATCGTCCATCTATGTTCATGGGTGCTTTAGCTATTGTCCTGACTTGTATTTTTCTATGGGGGTTATTGGAGCGAGATAACCAGACTGTCTATGGAATGGGGGTCGATTCTGCAATGGTAATTAGTGTTTATCTTGGTGGTTTGTTGCTCCTTTATTCGAAGGAAACGCTGTAAAAATGCAAAAGCAAAAACCATTACAGTCACTTCAGCCAGAATTGGGCGTGCTGGGTGCGATCGCCTTAGGACTTGCTTCTATCATCGGTGCGGGTGTATTTGTTAGCACTGGTATTGCAGCTGGCGTTGCAGGCCCGGCTGTAATTATTTCGGTGGCGATCGCTGCTGGTGTGGCTGTATGTAACGGATTAAATAGCGCTCAACTAGCTGCTAGCCATCCTGTCAGTGGCGGTACATACGAGTACGGCTACCGCTATCTCAATCCTTGCTTGGGTTTCACCGCTGGTTGGATGTTTCTGATCGCCAAATCTGCTTCCGCCGCCACCGCTGCTTTAGGCTGTGCTGGCTATTTACTAAATCTTTTCAACATACCAGTTTCCAACTATCTAGTTCCCACTGCTTTAGGGATTGTGATTCTGCTGACATTAATTGTTCTCAGCGGCGTCCGGCGCTCAAATCAGGTAAATATCGTTATTGTCTCTATTACGCTGTTATCATTACTTTTCTTTGTTATTGCTGGTTTATTTGTAGTGCTATCCGCAGGATTGGATAATTTTACACCTTTTTTTCAAATCCGCGCTCGAAACCAAAACCCTTTAGCAGCGATTCTTCAAGCCACGGCACTAATGTTTGTAGCCTACACTGGCTATGGCCGGATTGCAACATTAAGCGAAGAAGTACACCAACCGCAACGCACTATTCCCAGAGCGATCGTTATTACCCTAATCATCACGATGTTACTTTATATTAGTGTCGTGGTTGTGGGTATTGGCGCAGTAGGAGCCGAAACACTAGGCGCAGTCACCAATGAACAAGCTGCACCTCTGGAAGTTGCAGCGCGTAGTTTCAATATACCAGCTAGTGCTTTGATTCTAGCGCTCGGCGCGGTCACGGCAACCGTAGGCGTGCTGCTGAACCTGATTTTAGGCTTGTCTCGCGTATTGATGGCAATGGGGCGCCGCCAGGATATGCCTAGTTTGATTGCTCGCTTGAATACGTCGAGAACTACACCTTACGTTGCTGTGCTGGTTACAGGTACGGTGATAGCTTGCTTAGTTTTGATTGGTGATGTCAAAACAACTTGGTCATTTAGCGCCTTCTCGGTTTTAGTTTACTACGGTTTGACAGATTTATCGGCATTACAAATTCCAAACGAACACCGACTTTACCCCAAGTGGATTGCATGGGTAGGCTTGTTAGCTTGTTTTTTTCTCGCTTTTTGGGTAGAACAGCACATCTGGTTAGTTGGTGTAGGATTAATTGTGGCTGGACTAATTTGGAAAACTATCATCAGAAAACTGGTTATAAGTTTGTCTCAGGAATAGACAACCACCTATAGTGAGAATTATGTATTAATGAATGCAGCATTCTCAACTCTGCAGCTGAATTTAAATAAGAAATCACTTAATCATACAAATTATTTATCAGAAAATATGAAATTATCCCGCTAGGAAATTATTTATAACAATGGTTGTATATTGCCCATACTCGCCAATAGTATAAAGCTAGTTAATTATAGCAGTATTTTTTAAAAGCACTACTGAATAAAAATTTTTAATACTACTATAAAATTTCGGTGTTGCTGAATTTGACAAAATGTAGAAACGCGAAATTATCCTAACTGAACGCCTGCAGCATAGGCATCTACTACAGAGGTTTTGGCAGAAGGCAAAATCCTGCATCATACATGAAATCAGCAACACAAAATTCTCTTTTTTTCTTCTATCTGATAGAGAAAAAAAGTAAACCCATAGACTGATGAATAACTATTTTTTGAAAGAGAAGCTAAATACAAATTTGGTTTGCAATCTTTTCAGGAGACAAGATGGCTATACAACAGCGTAAGCGTGCAGTTGGTACATTCCCCAACCTTCAAAATGCAGAAGAAGCACTCTCCAAACTTAAAGATTCAGGTTTTCCTATGAATCGAGTCTCTGTATTGGCAAAGAATACAGATCGCGGTGACCAAATAGCTGGAGCTACAGTCAAAGATAAATCTGACATTACAGATCGTGGTGACACTGAGGCTCAAGAAGGTGCTGGAATCGGTGCAGTCACAGGTACTGTTTTGGGTGGTATTGGTGGTTTACTCGTCGGTTTGGAAGCTTTAATCATTCCGGGAGTAGGACCTTTTCTTGCAGCCGGAACTGTAGCAACTACCTTGGCTGGTGCAGGTATCGGTGCAGCAACAGGTGGTCTAGTAGGAGCGCTGACTGGTTTGGGTATTCCAGAAGAAGAAGCCAGAGCTTATGGTCAAAGAGTATCCCAGGGTGAAATTTTGGTGATTGTGGATGGTAGCGACGGTGAAATTGAACGTGCTGGCTCGATTTTGAGAAATCAGGATATCCGGAATTGGGCTATATATAAT
>JANZYY010000320.1 GCA_026419705.1 Fischerella sp. | reverse complement strand
AAACTCCGGATTTAATAGTCAATAGTTAGTGGTTAGTGGTTAGTGGTTAGTGGTTGATTTTTTACTACTATCCACTATCCACTGTCTACTACCCAACACCTAAAATACAACCAGAGCGTGGAGGAAGATTTAAACTTAGGGATTTGATGTCTCCCTCAGTTTGCCATTCAACTTCAGCACTACCATATAAAAGCTTGTTGGGTTGGGTATGCAAATTGATTGTATCTATGTTTGCTTTTGCCGATACAGTGCCAGCGTTAACCGCGATCGCCAATTCTTCTTTGTCTAAAGTGCGTGCAAAAACGTAAAGTTCTCCTTGGGAATGTAAAACTTGGTAATCACCTGTACGTAAACAGGGGTAGGTATGGCGGAGGGCAATTAATTGGCGGTGAATATCAAGAATTTCCCGATCCCAATCGGCTTCGATCGGAAAACCGCGACGCGAGTCTGGATCGAGGCGACCGGGTAAACCCACTTCATCACCATAATAAATGCTGGGTGCACCAGGAAAGGTGAGTAGCAGTAGAGTTGCTAATTCCACACTGGCTTTATCTCCTCCAGCAATGCTAATCAACCGTGCTGTATCGTGACTCGCCAGTAAATTTAATTGCGTCAGTTGAATTTCCCAAGGGTATAGTTGCAGTAATTCCTGCATTTTGGCAGCGTACTCAGCAGCAAACAAAGGTGGGTAGGGATGATAGGAACGTCCTTTAACTTGTTCCAGATCTACGCGATCGCCTGCGGTAAATGCGATTGTTGGGGCGGCAAATAAATAATTCATGACGCCGTCAAATTGCGTACCATCCAACCATTCACGAGCATCTCCCCAAACTTCACCGACAATATAAGCATCGGGATTAATGGCTTTGACACGCTGGCGGAACTCCTGCCAAAAACCAGGAGCTGTAATTTCAAAAGGCACATCTAGACGCCAACCATCAATGCCAAATTTAACCCAAAATTCAGCTATTTCCATGATGTATTCCCTGACTTCTGGATTTTCATGGTTAAATACTGGTAGCGCTCGATTGCCAGCCCAACCCTTGTAGTTGGCGGGAAATTCGCCATTGTATGGAGAAAGGGGCCAGCCTTCTATTTTGAACCAATCCACCCAAGGAGAGTAGGGACCATTTTCCAAAACGTCATGGAAAAAGAAAAAGCCACGACTGGAATGATTAAATACTCCATCTAAAACGACTTTGATATTGCGGGCGTGGGCTGCATCTAGTAATTCCTGAAAAGCCGGATTGCCCCCTAACATGGGATCAACTTGATAATAATCGTAGGTGTGATAGCGGTGATTACTTGCAGATTGAAAGATGGGTGTAAAGTAAATAGCGTTAATTCCTAAATCTTGTATGTAATCTAAATTTTCGAGAACACCCCACAAATCTCCTCCCTTGTAACCTTGGAGTGTGGGCGTAGCGTTCCAGTCTTCCCAATTAGTATTACGCAAAAACCGCTGGCGCGGTTGCTTGCTTCTAGCAAAGCGATCGGGAAAAATTTGATAGAAAACAGCGTGCTTAACCCAGTCTGGTGTGTGAATCTGCATGAATTGCTTTCTATTTCTCCATTGCGATTGTTGCAGATATGGGGTTACTTGTGTCTCACACCTGTGGTAGAAAATTTAATCAGCACTCATTTGTCATTTTTATTCTAATTAACAGGTTCGACCTGGCAAAGAGATACTAGAGTCTTTGGCTCTCCCAGTTGAAATGATGTAAGATATTAAATTCTGACTAACAGCGATCGCACGTGCAAAAATTGGCGATCGCCCTAGCTGCAAAGCAAGTCATCTTTAATAATTTCCCAATACTCCCCATCTCCCATGCTTTCCTCAAGAACTGCTTCCCTCAAAACAGTATTTCCTTGTTCAGGTTGGTTAGAATTAACTGCCATCACCGAATGTTTCCATCGCTCAAGCTCAACTGGTTAGGAATTTTGGCGATGTCTGGTGACTGATTGTTTTGTGTCTGTGCATGCAAATGCTGTTACTGACTAGTTGTTAACTCAAGTCAATAAACTTGTAAACTTGAGCGATTACTTCTGTATGGCTGAAGGTAAGGTATGCAATGGTGCGCTGCAAGCACTTGTCTACCCAAGTTGAGAAATATAAGTGCAAAATAGGAGAGTTAAGTTCTAATACCAATTTCAACAATGATTGCGACAGATGAACTGATATAACCCCTACAGAGACAGTAATTTCCAATCCCAAATCTAAAATCCAAAATTGCGTAACCCTAATTGACTAGCCCAAATCAACCTTATTTATTTACCGGAGATCTAAATAGTGAATATCTTTGCGGATCAAATTAGCAGCATCGTTACAATCGGTTTTGAGCAAACAACTCAGCTTTGTGTAGCAAAAAACATCATTTTTTCGACCAGATTACCTTTTTTTTAGGGGAAGGTATCTATTTTGTCAACTCATTAATCGTTTTTGTCTAGCAATTCTATATACAATCAATTGCTGGGACGATATGGTTGCAGTACCCTTGGGAGGTTTTCGATGGATTGGATTAGCTTGCTCAAAGCTCAACAAGCTGATTTCCTTCAACGGGTGAAGAAACCAAAGACTTATGACGTGTCTTTGCTGGAGAGTCAAGTCAAAGGTTGTCACACTGAAATGATGGCATTTTGGGGCGAAGTGCTGGAAAAATTGATGGAAACTGCTCGTCAACAAGCAGAAATTCTTGCCAAAAATCCGCCTCCCACACCACCTGAATATCCTGAATTTTCTGAATGGACAATTCCCTTTCCGACGTACTTTCAGCAGCAAGCAGAAGATTATATTTTGCGAGAGCAAATTGTTGAACAAATCATGCATCAACTTCTGGGCAAGAAGGTTCATAGAATGCCACAAGACGCTGTCAAAAATATGGTTTTAGATGATGAGGGAAATTTACGCGGTGAAAGCAAATTTACTTATTTACTTGTTGATAAACCCAGGATTAGTATTCTAGTTTGCGTTGCAGATGGAGAAAGTTTTAATAGTCTTAAAAAAGATAAGATTAAGTGGTCTGTCACTCAAGAGAATTTGAAAAACAATCAACTATTGATTTTTTTAGCTTTGTTTTATCCATTTACTGGCACCAGAGGTTACGAAAAACAAGCAATAATTACTGGTTTTTTACCTACAAATCAAATTGAATTCACCGAACCAAAAATTTATCTTACTCCCAGCAGTTTACTATATGCAGGTGGACTGAGTTGGTATTTGGAAACAGGAATTACCAAACAAAATGCACTGCCATTGTTTGATGAAATAACGATACCAGAACAAACTCAAACTGTACCACCAGAGCATCCTCTTAAGGGGATAATTGGAGATTGGGAGTACTGGCAAACATTGAAAGGGCACACTAGAGGCATTAATTGCCTTGCTTTTTGTCCGGGAAGTAACAAAGATCCCATATCTGTGTTGATAGCTAGTGGGAGTCGTGGAGAGACAAAGTTATGGGATTTGACGAAGGGAGAGTTAGTTGGTACTTTGTCAGAGCATCCTTGGATGTTATCTGGATTAGTAGACGAAGTAAATGCCCTAGCTTTCAGCCCAGATGGGCAAACTTTGGTAAGTGGTGGTGCAGACTCTACGATCAAAATGTGGCATGTGGGTGCACAAGATGTGATAGATATTCTGCACAAACATAATGGCATGGTGCGTTGTGTTGCTTTCACTCCTGATGGACGGATGTTAGCAACAGGAGGAGATGACAGAAAAATTTTATTTTGGGATCTGATGCAGCGCCAGGTAACAGTTGCCCTTTCTTTAGATGATACTGCTGCTCATTCTTTGGCTTTGAGCCAAAACGGGCAAATTTTGGTTACTGGCAGTTACCGTAAAATTAAGGTGTGGCAAGTTTGCCAACAACCAGGAAGCAAACCGACCCATGCTGAGCTATTGCACACTCTCACAGGCCATGCTCATATTGTGCGATCGCTAGCGATGAGCGTTGATGCCAAAATTCTAGTCAGTGGTAGTCGGGATAAGACGATAAAAATTTGGCAATTAGAAACAGGGGAATTACTGCATACCCTCAAAGGACATAGAGATGGAGTATATGCGATCGCCCTTTCTCCCGATGGGCAAATTATCGCTAGTGGTAGCGCCGATAAAACTATTAAATTATGGCATCTACAAACAGGTGAATTGCTGGCAACATTTACAGGCCATACTCACACAGTTACAGCAGTAGCATTTACTGCTTCTGGAGAGATTTTGGTGAGTGGAAGTTTGGATAAGACCATTAAAATTTGGCAACGGAGTTAAATACTAGTACAGCGCGGCGTAAATGAAAATACCATCTAAAATAGTTCAAAAGTTGGAAATACAAACTTTTTGACTCTTGACTTTGGACTGTTGACTTCCGCGCAGCGGTACTAGTTTAGTTTTTGGATTTGTAATTGTAGAGAGGCAATTAATCTTGGCTTTGGAGACGATTTTATGAATACAACTAAGATTGTGAACGCAGCCATCAAACAATATTCTTTGGAAGAGTTCTTAAAACTGCCAGAAACTAAACCAGCATCAAAATTTATTAATGGAGAAATTATTCAAAAACCGATGCCTCAAGGTGAACATAATCTACTTCAGGGTAAATTATGTGAAGTTATTAATCAATTAGCAGTAAGCCAAAAAATTGCTTATGCTTTTCCAGAACTGCGCTGTACATTTGCAAGAGAATCTATTGTGCCTGATGTAGCTGTATTTCGTTAGGAAAGAATCCCTAAGAATTCATCTGGTAGAGTTGCTAACCGCTTTGAAATTCATCCTGACTGGTCAATAGAAATTCTTTCTCCAGACCAAAAGCAAACAAAAGTATTTGCTAAATTGTTGCATTGTTCACGTAATGGCACTGAACTAGGATGGTTAATAAACCCTCAACAAGAGAGTGTATGGGCGGTGTTTCCTAACAATCGCTTAATAATTCATAATTCACAATTATTTTTCTGCAATTGCTTATCTGTTAGTGGAGATAGGTAAGTAGGCAAAGTGGCGAACAACCACCAACCAATGTACAGACGTGCCATCGCACATCTGTACACCAACCAATAACCAACAAAAACTTCAAAAAGATAATTTGACACTACTAGTTACTCGCAAAACAGATTCTTGCTGAAATTTTTGTTTATAACTTGCGATCACCTCTTCAATTTGAGAATTTTTAGTGGGGCTATTTTCGTAAATTAGGATGACTAGTTTGGTCTTTTCCCTGGTAAGTTTGCCATTTCGGTTGAGATACTGCCCGTAGCCATCCATCACAGTTAGTCCATCTCGAAAGCGGGGTGTAATGACACGATTCAAAAATAGTTGCCATTCCATCTCAGAAACCGTCTTTCCTCCTGGTTTAGATAAACCAAAATACAACTCATCTTTGGTAAGAGTCCTTTGGCTGGAGTAAGAAGTGGATGTGGGGGGCGATTGGGCGCGAACAAAAGTGTTTGTATGGGGAGGACTGATAAAAAGTAAACCTGTAAGAATTAGGCTATTTAAACTTTTTTGCAGAATTGTCATAGAAGCACCACGGTTGGTGTCACCAGGGTATAACTTCACATCTTGGTTTTAGTGTTTCGAAAAACTTACAATTTAAAAAAGCGATCGCCTTTGTTTGTGAAAGTGCGATCGCTTTTTCCATTCAAGATTGGATTCAATCTCAGGCGTTGCATAAATGCGGGATGTTTTTGTTTTTTAATTTTTGTAAACTCAAAAGTCTAACCTCTTGGCGTACTTGGCGTCTATGGCGGTTCAAGAATTCATCCTCAGATTCAGCTACGCCCAATCTCAAATCCTTACACCAACAATGTTTGCATCAAAGGCTGATCTTCTGATAACTTACCTGTGCGCAACCATTCTTCCAACTCAGCTGGTGCTTTGGCTTGATTGATTTTCTCGCTTAGTTCTGCGCCTTCGAGAATTTCTTTTTGCAACAGTTCTTGTGCGGTTTCCTCTAACAAATCGCGGTTTTGGTGCAGAATAGTCAATGCGATGTGATGGGCATTATCTACTATCTGCTTCACCTCGCGGTCAATTTCTTCAGCTACTTGCGGACTGATGGCTCGACGTGGATTACC
>JANZYY010000319.1 GCA_026419705.1 Fischerella sp. | reverse complement strand
ACATAATAGTTTGCAACTCAAAGATGAGTTCTTGAGCAATGTCTTTCAAGAACTGCGTACACCCCTAACGCACATGAAGACGGCCCTGAGCTTGTTAAATTCTCCTAGTTTAAAAAACCCTCAGCGACAACGTTATTTGCAGACGTTAAAACGAGAGTGCGATCGCCAAAATTCTCTTATTCACGGCGTGTTAGAACTGGTACAAATTGAGCGTAGTTTCGAGAAAACGAACTTAGAATCAGTACGCTTAGCAGACATTGTGCCGGGAGTAGTTAGTACCTATCAACCCTTGGCACAAGAAAAAGGCATCATGCTAGCTTACACCGTACCCAACGAACTCCCAGCTGTTTGGTGTGTAGGTGGAGGACTAAGACAGCTTGTTATTCATCTGCTTTCTAATAGTATTAAATATACCCCCAACGGTGGTCAAGTATGGGTGCGGGGACGTCTTCAAGGTGATTATGTCCTACTAGAATTGCGTGACACTGGTATTGGAATTGCTGAAAGCGATATTCCCAAAATTTTCGATCGCTTTTATCGTGTGCGTCCACTACCAATGGAAGATCCAGGTGGTGCTGGTTTGGGTTTAACAATTGTACGGGAACTGCTACGAAACTGTGGCGGCTCTATCTCTGTAAAAAGCAAGTTGTCAGAAGGTTCTACCTTTACAGTGCAGTTAGCAACAGCTAGCAGCAAACCCCATGAAAGTTAAAGTCTATGATTTTGAATTTTGAATTTTGAATTTGGGATTCTCCTTGGTTTGTCCTGCTTCTAAAGGCAGAAAAATAGTCAAAACCTCTCCATAGCGAGGGCGCTCACGCACAATTAATTTTCCACCAATTGCCCGAAATAGATGCTTGGTTGCAGCAAGATTAAGGCTAATTGTACCGGTTTCTGGTTGGAACATCAGCAATTGACCAAGAGCTTTGCGAATTGGCGGCGTACAGATTGATTTTGTCGCTGTGCCACTTTCTCCTTCTTGGGGAAGAGGTAATAATTGTAACTTTAGTTGATCCCCTGCTGGAATGACTTGTACTTGAATATGACTACCAGCAGGTAGACTACGGGTGAAATTTTCCATTAAACCAGTGAGAACTCGATCTAGCATCGTAGGATTACTCACCACGGTTGGCAATTGTTGGGGTAGAACCACATCTAACGTCAAGTTACGCCGATTTGCCGCTTCTTGCCAGCGAGGAATACTCACTTGCAAAACGTCCTCAAGGCACATCGCCGTCAAGTGAGTATTTGCAGGTTTGTCCGTTGCAGAAGTTTCTAGTTCCGCTGCCCTAAACAGCAACTCCATCCGATCGATCTGCTCGGTACACTCGCGATCGATAATTTTTAATTGTTTAATTACTTTAGCAGACAAATCGCGCTGTTTTAGCAAAAGTCGGGTAATAGTGCGAATGGTTGTTAAAGGAGTGCGGACTTCATGGGCAAAAGCTTGCAGCATTTCTACATCAGGTACTGGAGATGAGGAAGGGTGAGAATTAACTTCAGCGTTTTGCTTGCGCTCACCAGTTGCTTCAATTGTTTCCCTTGTTCCCAGTCCCCAGCTTTTAGTTCCTTCCTCCTCCGGTAATTCTGCTAGCAACAACTGGCTAAACTGCATCAGTATGCGATAATCTGGCGTCGGGGTATAATACCTGTGTACTAATTCTTCGAGTTCGGCAAACAAATCGGGATTACTCAGCATTACCCGTGCGCCCAAAGCTTTCCACGCCTGCTGGACTATCTCTGGTTCAAAAGAAAATAAAAATGCTTGTTGCCCGTTATTTTCTGTTAAAACCAGTACTAGTCTAAATTTATCTGTAAAAACCAAACAAAATTGCTCTTTCACCAATGGATCTGTTTTGAGCAATGGCAACACTGATTCATTGGGAACAGTTGTATCTGCTGCGATCGCACCTTCGCGATCGGACATCTGAAATGGCATTAGCGCCAAAGGATTAAATACTTGTGCTGTAAAAGTGATCGATTGCAAGCTTTGAGTCAGTCTGGGGTGATTAAATACTGGTGCTGGTGCAGCTAAAACTAATCCTTGCGTTACATCACTACCAACAGTTGTTAAATTATTTAGTAGTAGCTGTTGTGTAGCTGCCAAGCTTATACGCCATTGCTGCTGTGCCTTAGCAGATGAACAAAAAGCTACAGTTGATTGACTCTCGGCTAATACTTCGCTCAGACTAGGCAAGATCCATTTGTACACAGGTATTCACCCCTTGATTCAATCGCAACATCCAGCGTTGTAAGCAGATTTTGACTACTTTTTTTTGCTACTAATTACGAGATTATCGACATTTGTGTTAAGGCGAAAGTCGTAGAACCGAACAATGGAGGCGGAATTTCCGTTGTTAGTCAACGCTCAACAGTCAATGGTCAAGAGTTAGTGGTTAGTAGTTATTGGGCAAGGGGCATCGGTAAGAAAACCAATGCCCAATTCCCAATACCCAATTCCCAATCTCCAATCAATGCCCACTCTCCCACTCCTACCCATCACGCCATTTTCCCAACCCTATTTCCCATATTCAAACAGAAATAACCTTTCTGTTGATAGATAAACAGTTGACACTTGAGAGCGATGGAAATCAAAGAAAAACAAGGGAAAACATGAATGTAAGCACAAAATTATTGATTAATGGAGGATTAGAAATGGTTGGGGGAGAACGCAGGCGTGCAGTTGGGGTATTTTCTCATCGTAGTGATGCCGAACATGCGCTTACCGAACTCAGAGATGCTGGCTTTAACATGAATCAAATATCTGTAATAGCCAGAGACGCCGATCGCGCTGGTGATATTGCTGGTGTTGACGCGCAAAAGGGTGTTGGTAATAAAGCAGATGAAGGAGCTGCTGCTGGAGCAGTTACAGGTGGCGTACTAGGAGGACTGACTGGCTTGCTAGTAGGTTTAGGTACTTTGGCAATTCCTGGTGTAGGTCCCATTTTGCTAGCAGGTGAGTTAGCCACTACTCTCGCTACAACTGCTGCTGGTGCTGGTATTGGTGCTGCTGCTGGCGGGTTAGTGGGTGCGCTAGTTGGTTTAGGAATTCCTGAAGAACGAGCTAGAGTTTACAACGATCGCGTTTCCCGGGGCGATTATTTAGTCATGGTAGAAGGTACGGAAGTTGAGATCCAGCGCGCTGAATCAGTTCTGAGAAATCGAGGTATTGAGGAGTTTGGTATCTACAATGCACACAATACTATTGCAACTCGCAGTGATTATGTAAATCCTGCTACTTCTGAAGTGAACACCTCTCGTGCTGATTATCCTAGCAATGTTGTTGACAATGACCCCAAAGTAATCATTGTTGACCGTAGAGATACAAATATCTAGTTGGTCATTTGTCCAATAAATGACTAATGACCAATTTGTAACATTGCTAAAAACTTCCAGACGAGAAAAACCATGAAGAAATTCCTTCCATTGCTAATTAGTGGTGTCCTGGTTGTAGGTGCAGCTGCTTGCGAAACACCCTCTAGAACCAGTACGAACGCTCCTAGTAATACAGGGGAAAACGTCAACGCACCAACGACAGAAACAGCTCAACAAAACCAAGAAGATGCCACAAGCGAAATTCGTAAGGACCAAATTGAATCTGACATTAGAGCACGAGAGCAACGCAACAACATTACTGGTGGTGATGCAGACAGGGTTGACGCCGATTTGGAAAGTGAAGTTCGCGGAAAATTAGAAGCAAATTTACCGGCTAGTCAGTTAACTGTTGAATCTGAAGATGGCGTTGTTACTGTTGCTGGAACAGTTCCTACTCAAGAGCAACTGAATAAAATTCCTACTTTGGCTCAAGAAATAAAAGGTGTTAAAAGTGTGGACATTAAAAATGTAAAAGTTGCTCCCGCAACACCAGCACCGACAAATAACTAAAAGACTCGTTCATGGTTAGTTGTTATTTATTGTTTTTCAACCAACCACCAAAAATTTAGTCTAGCGATCTAGCTGGCTTATCCAAGATTTCAACAATTACATTTGTCAGAAAATAATTTCTATCTCTTGTTGTGATGTACTTTTACAACAAGTACAACAAGAATATGAAATGAGAAAATTAGGGTGCAATCCTCTGATGTAAAGGTTGCGACAACTCCTGTGCGGTTGTCGCAGCAGTTTTATTACTTTACAAGTATTTATGCGATCGCACAGTAGACCCGCTTTGAAACTAATCTTATATAGCAGTTCTATATCACGAGAACATGTTCGGTAAATAACTTATAAAACATTGGGTGTTAAAGCGGTATATTGGTATATTAAATATTAGTCATTACCAGCCCCAGGGACGGTATAAGTATTCAAGCGGACACAATATTAACCCTGATTTTGCGGGAACTTTCGCACTTGATACTCAGATGACTCTACTATCTCACCTGCAAATCCTAGTTCTTGGACAAATCGTTGCTCAATAGCGTTCAATTCAGCTTGCCCAATTGCTTTCCATTGTTCCCGCGTTGCCCAACGAATGACTAGAATAACCTCTGTTGGATCGTTGGGATTAATCCAAACTTCTTTACCGAGAAAACCAGGATAACTGGCAAGTGCTGCTGTCCAAATTTCGGCGTCCTTTTGGATGTATTTTTCCCGTTGTGTTGGTGGTATTTTTACCCTCAGCAGTTCGACAATCAAACCTTTTATCCCTATGTTACGTTTGTCAGAATAGAGCTGTAGTCTAGAGTAATTATCCTTCCAGCAATGGTGTATTGCCTAGATACAGTCAGAGTTATTTGATTATAAACAAGGACAAGGCGGTATGGACAGCAACAACTGGATGAGGCAGTTATTGATGCTCGGTATTGGTACAACGTCAATGATGGCAGAAAAACTGAAGGAAGTGAGCGACCAACTAGTTAAGGATGGTAAGCTCAATCCCGAGCAGGCTAAAGCAGTCATGGATGACATGTTAAATCGGTTAAAATCCGAGCAAGGTAGCTGGGAAACCAACATGCAACGGCAAATGCGGAATATGATGCAAGATTTGGGAGTTGCACGTCAGTCAGAGGTGGACGAACTGCGGGGTAGAATCGATCGTTTAGAGCGACAGGTAAGAGACTTAGAAAATAAGCTCTGGCGCTGAGTAAAGGAAATAGGTTTAATAATAGTTCCTAAACGAAGCCAATAATTTCCAAGTCATCCGGTGCAAGCTTTTGTCTAGACAGTGCGATCGCCTTTGTTCACATCGAACTGTTTGACAATCGGTAAGCTCGTGGAATTTGTCCGGTTCGGGGCTTGAAGGCGTGGTGAAAGATCTTGGGTTCAGAGAACCCAACAAAGCGACATCGTAATACCAACTTGCAACAAAGATAGTAGTTCTCGAATGCGGGGAGACTTTGATTAGACGTTCTCCCCCAGCACCCGATCAGTCTTTAGGACTAAACGCAACTTCGTTCGTAAAACGGGAGTATCCAGCTTTTTCAAATGTTGCAGGACAACTGTTTTAACGAGTTGCTCGAGCGCTTCTTCACCAACTCATGCCGAAAATAGAACAGGATTAGGTGTGGTGCGATCGCGCTGTCGGTGCAGTTACTCCTAATTAAATAATTATTCACTAATTACTGAGGTAATAGAGACATTCTGATTTACACTAAAGTTTTGTCCCACAGGTGATTTTATTTATAGACAGACTAGACTGGGGAGGATCGATCTTGAAAGCAATTTTACCCAGCGTGGGTTTCATGCTGGTTTGTGTTTTGGTTTTGGTGTTAGCGCAAGTTGGCGGTGGAAAGCAAGAATCTGCCCTTGCTGTGCAAGTAACTGAAATGACACCAGCGCCTACTACTGTAATTGAAAACAATACTCTATTAGCGAGCAATCCTATGTCTGATGCAAATGTTGTCACTACACCTTCTGGACTGAAGTATATTGAGTTAGAAGAGGGGACTGGTGCGACTCCTAAAACAGGACAAACTGTTAAAGTTCACTACACCGGTACTTTAGAGGATGGAACTAAGTTTGATAGTTCCCGCGATCGCAACCAACCCTTCCAATTTAAAATTGGCACGGGTCAAGTCATCAAAGGATGGGATGAAGGACTTAGCACTATGAAAGTAGGCGGTCGCCGTCAGTTAAT
>JANZYY010000318.1 GCA_026419705.1 Fischerella sp. | reverse complement strand
GGTGGTAGGTATAGGTGAGGATGGGTTATCGGGATTAAGTGCGATCGCCCGTTTTTCAATTGAGCGTGCAGAGGTGATATTTGGGGGAAGTCGCCATCTTGGCATGTTACCAGCAGATGACAGGCGCGAAAAAATCCCATGGTCTTCACCGCTCGCCGCATCTGTCAGGGAAATTCTCCATCGTCGCGGTCAGTTAGTTTGCGTTTTAGCAAGTGGCGATCCCATGTGTTTTGGCATTGGTGTCACCCTGAGACGGGAGATTCCTATATCTGAAATGACTATCATCCCTGCACCTTCAGCCTTTAGCCTCGCCTGTGCCAGACTGGGATGGTCGCTGGCTGAAGTCGAAACATTGAGTTTATGCGGTCGTCCGCCGGCGCTGCTCCAAGCTTCTATTTATCCTGAAGCGCGGTTATTAATTTTGAGTGAAGGAAATCAAACCCCACTAATTGTAGCTGACATCTTGACAAAACGCGGTTTTGGTAGTAGCCAGATTACCGTCCTTGAACATATGGGTGGTTCCCAAGAACGAATTGTTGAAGGGACAGCTGCTTCGTGGACACAAACAGAATTAGCTGATTTGAACACCATTGCTGTGGAGTGCATTGCCGATCCTGGAGTCCTACCTCTATCTCGGTTGGCGGGACTCCCAGATGATGCTTATCAGCATGACGGACAGCTGACCAAACGCGAGATGCGAGCGATCGCACTTTCTGCTTTGGCTCCTGTACCGGGGCAGTTATTATGGGATGTGGGAGCTGGATGTGGTTCAATCGCAATTGAATGGATGCGCAGCCATCCTCGGTGTCGAGCGATCGCGATCGAACAGAATCCTACCCGACTGCAATATATTGCTGACAACGCCGCCGCTCTTGGTACGCCTGATTTGCAAATAGTCGGGGGTAAGGCTCCCGCTGCGCTTTTTGACTTACCCCAACCAGACGCCATCTTTGTCGGTGGTGGTGTCACTTCAGAAGGTTTGTTTGAAATGTGTTGGCAGGCTTTGCGTCCTGGTGGGCGTTTTGTTGCTAATGCAGTCACGGTTGAAGGCGAGTATAAGTTACTGCAATGGCACAACCAAAAGGGTGGAGAATTGATCCGCGTAGCTGTACAGCGGGCTGCACCTATTGGTGGTTTTTTGGGGTGGAAGCCGATGGTACCGGTGACACAATGGATTGTGGTGAAGTGATAATCAAAATTATGAGTGTAACTTATTTAACAACCAAACTATTGCACTTTCCACATCAGATACTGTCTCTGTTGGCGGAGTAGGTGGACGTTTCACCATCACGACTTTTAACCCCAACTCTCGCGCCGCAATGATTTTGGCGTAAGCAGCATTACCGCCGCTATTTTTACTCACAATTGTATCAATTTGATGTTCAATCAAGAGTTTTCGCTCATTTTCCAAGCTAAAAGGGCCGCGTGAGCATAAGATTGTTCCAGGTGGTATGAACGCATCTCTGGGTGGAGGATCGATCAACCGCATTAAGAACCAGATATTTTTGAGACTGGCAAAGGATGCTAATTGCTGTCTGCCAACTGTAAGCAATACACGCTTGCCAAATTCAGGTAAAATAGTAGCTGCCGCTTCTAGGCTATCAACTTCAATCCATTTATCTAGTGGAAGTCGCTGCCATGCAGGACGCATCAGCATTAAATGGGGTATTTTGCAGTCAAGGGCGGCGGCGGCTGCATAAAAAGATATTTGAGCAGCAAAGGGATGGGTAGCATCAATTAACACATCTATATGGGCGTCCGCGAGATATTGAGATAACCCTTTTTCACCGCCGAAACCTCCAATACGTAACATTCCTGCTGGTAAAAGAGGATTCTGAGTGCGACCTGCCAAAGATGTAATCACTTCTACCTCTGGAATTTTAGAGGTTTTTGCTGCTAATTCTGCTGCATCACCTGTCCCGCCAAGAATGAGAACACGTTTCATCATCTTTTGGCAAAAAATAACTTAATTGCTGCCCAAAATCGGGAAGTGACATTCATAGATTTGATTTATAGAGCAGGGTGAAACTATCAGGGAGATGACCTTGTCGAAAGCATTTCACCGTCAAAAATAGAATCGGTAACTTTTGTACGATCGGGTCGCTCCCACTCAGCCAGCAGCGGTAGTTTGCCCAATTAACTAAGGAAGTAGCTAAGTACACGCTTTCATTAGCTACAGGTGTGCGTTGAAAAATACATCTTAACAAAGCGGTACTAAATTCAAACTTTCAAGTCTTCTAAAAACGGCATAAACACCGATACTAATTCCGGACGACTGACAACTAAGGTAGGGAAAGAGCGATCGCTATAATCAACCCCTGATAATAAAGGAAATGGTTCTGATTTAAGCGATATCCAACTTCCTCCAGCAGCTTGGACTATTACCCAAGCAGCGGCTATGTCCCAAACTTTTGGTGTCGCCTCAATTCCACCCAATACCGCCCCTGTCGCCACGGTAAGGAAGTTGTAGCTAGCAACACCTAACATTCTGATTTTGCAGGGAAAGTTTTTTTGCATCACCGAGGTGCTGCGGGAACAGAGGTTAAAGAAGTGATTATTGCTAGGAACTTCACCACTAGTATGGATGGGATGATGATTGCGAAAAGCACCAGTGGGTACCGCTAAGCCTGAGCTACCTTCCCAGAAGCCGTGAAAGGCTTCTGCCAATGGTGGCACGTAAACGTAACCAAAAATGGGTATGCCTTGGTACAGTAAAGCCAATGAAATAGCCCAGATAGGGATGCCACGTGTAAAATTTGTGGTACCATCTAGAGGGTCAATCACCCAGCACCATTCCGTACCAGGAAAAACTTTGTCACCTTCTTCAGTTAAAGTACCATAGCCGGGAAAAGTGGAAGCGATCGCGTCCCGCAATTCTTGATCGGCCCATTTATCGGCACGCGTTACCAAACTGCCATCAGCTTTATGCAAAGCCTGTACCTGGCCAAAATCTTGCATTAACTGTTTGCCCACCCTGACGGTAGTGGTTTGGGCAAATTCTAAAACAGTAGTCCAAAATTCAGTCATTTTATGAATGGTTAGTGGTTAGTGGTTAGTGGTTAGCGGTTAGTGGTCAACAGCCAACAACTAACTACTAACTACTATCTACTAACTATTAACAATTAATCTAATTCATTTTCCAAAATGGATGCGATCGCTTGTTTGGCATTACGCTGAAATTCTGTGACGTTCACTCTCGCTAAAAGCCCCAAAGCTAGCAAAATACCGATAGCCTGTGTAGCAAATACCAATCCATAAGCTAATAGCGGTGTTGTTAGCAAGGTTTTACCTAAGTTCAATACTGCACCACCAGACACCGTAGCCAGCGCCCTTGCCAAAGTCTGTGCCAATCCCCAAGCACCAATGAATGTCCCAGCAGTTTCCGCAGCAGTTAGATCCAACATTAAGCTCAGCGCTCCGGTTGTGGTCACGCCAGAAGCAAAACCAAACAAGGTTAAACTCCATTGCAGAAATTTAGGATTAGCGGTTATCCCCGCCAGGATAATTATTAGCAAGCAAGCTGCTACAGCAATACATCCCAGCTTGGTTGTATTTTTCTTACCCAAACGTGGGGCAATTAAAAAACCAGCCATACTCAAGCCAACCAGTGTTCCCGTGCCAAAGAAAGCGTTCAGTTTTGTGGTTTGCGCAATAGTCATATTAAAGACTTCGCCGCCATAGGGTTCTAAAACTGCATCTTGCATGAACAAGCTAATCGTCATGAGTAGCAGGAATGTGAAAAATATCCCTGTTTGGCGGCTAGCAGTCAGCACCCGCATCGCCATACCCAGAGTAATCTTATCTTCTCGGTCAATTGCAGTGGAACGGATAGTATAGCGGGAATATTTTTTTTCTACACCGACTGTTGCTAGCAAGCACAATCCAAAAGCAATTGTGGGGACAATCAAAAATAGACGGTTGACCTGGGTTTGTACTACCTCTAAGGGTGCGTCCAAAGCAATTTGCCTAAGCAAGCTGCTACTCATAATTGCCCCGATGATAATACCTACCATCAGCATGGACCATACAACCCCTACCAGTTTTGAGCGGTTGTCTTCATCGGAAACATCAACTAGCAAAGCTGCAAAAGGTGTAGAACTGGCACTAATAGCAAGCCCATAGAGGCCAAAGATAAGAGCTAAAAGTGCCACCCAACCTGAGGTTTGAGTTGTCCAACTCCCCGCCTGTAAACTCAGACCAAGTTGCCAAACTACCTGCACAGCTAGAAAGGAAACGATCGCAAATAAAGCCGCGCCTACCCAAACATAACTACTACGGTGATAGCCAAGCAATGGTTTGGTGTCTGACATTTGTCCAAACCATACTCGGACAGGAGCTACAAATTGATGCATGGCGATCGTCCCAGCAGCAATGAAGGCTGGCACTCGCAACTCTTCAATCATGACTCGATTGAGCACTCCCAAAGTGAGTATTGACATAATGCCTAATGCCATTTGAAACAGACCCAGTCGAAACATTGTCAATAGTTTTACTTTGGGGATGGATATGGAATTTACAGACTGGTTTGCTTTAGAATCAGGTGATAAATTGCTAGTCTCCATAAATTATTTGCAACCTAAGCAGTACATTTAGATGCCAAGAAACTTAGTTCAACCTGGGCAATCATCGAATTCTTGTAGATTTTAAAGTTCTCAACTAGGAATTTTAATCTATGGTACTTTTATAAAATTGTACTAACAGTATATGAATGGATTAAGGACGGTTATTCATTTTCGATCCTAGGCTTGGTGAATATTCAGTTAGTATATATTTATTAGACACGTTTGTTCTGAAATTGTTAGATAAATTAGTTACTCATATGGGTATTATTTAAAATTTTTAATTACATTTCATCTCTGCTTTCATAATTTCTTTCATGACAATATTAATTGCTTCTGTAATAATTTCTTTTAGCAGAAAAATTAAAAGTATCAATATCTCAAAAAGGTATTTGGGATTTTAGAGGCTTAGGAAGGTACTTACATGGCAGAGAGTAGAGGACTCGACTAGCAGTGTCAAATAATATACCTTCAATTCAAGCATGCCCTCTGCCCTCTACCTTTCTTCGTTAAAGTTGAAGTTTTGTAGAAATGGAAAGCATCACATTAGGGCAAAACGGACCAGTTGTTACACCCCTGTGTATCGGTACTTGGGCCTGGGGCGATCGCCTGTTTTGGAATTACGGTCAAGACTACGGTCAACAGGAGTTGCAAGCAGCCTTTCATGCAGCCTTAGAAGCTGGTGTAGCCTTTTTTGATACCGCTGAAGTTTATGGATTTGGGCTTTCTGAGCAATTATTGGGGCAATTTTTGCAAAAAACCGACCAAAAAGTGCAGATTGCAACTAAGTACGGGCCCTTTCCTTGGCGGGTAACAGCCCAGTCAGTTGCTGATGCCCTCACAGAGAGCCTCAAACGCCTGCAAGTCCAGAAAGTCACCTTGTATCAGGTGCATTGGCCTTTCACCTTCTTGATGAGTCAAGAAACCTTGATGAATGCTCTAGCAGATGAGGTGGAAAAGGGCAGAATTGAGGCAGTAGGTGTAAGTAATTACTCAGCACAGCAAATGCAGAAAGCACACCAGATGTTAGCTCGTCGTGGCGTGCCTCTAGCTACTAACCAAGTACGCTATTCTTTACTGACTCGCGAAATTGAAAGCAATGGCATTCTCCACACCGCCTGCGAGTTAGGTGTAACAATTTTAGCTTACAGTCCTCTAGCACAAGGGCTATTAACTGGTAAGTACACGACTGATAGTGTCAAAACACCTACTGGCGCTAGAAAATTAGACTCGCGATTTAGTCAAGAAGGTTTGCAAAAAATTGCACCACTAATATCTTTACTACGCAAATTGGGTGAAAAGCACGGACGCACCCCTGCCCAAGTTGCTCTAAATTGGTTAATTGCTCAAGAGAATGTGATTCCGATTGCTGGGGCGAAGACAGCCCAACATGTACGAGATAACGTAGGTGCTTTGGGCTGGAGACTAGCTGATGATGAAATCGCCCACTTAGACAAAATCAGCCATTCAGTCAAAAGTCCATAGTCGATAGTCAAAAGCAATGACTATTGACGGTTGACTATTGAC
>JANZYY010000317.1 GCA_026419705.1 Fischerella sp. | reverse complement strand
TTGTGGTGCTGATGCTTGAGTTACCCAGAAAATGCGATCGCACTCCACTGTTAACCCAGATTCACAAATAATTTTATATTCCCCCCTGTTTGCTTGCGCAGAGGGGCTGGAGGTGAAATGCTTTGATTCTACTTTACATACACTTTCCCCTAAGTGCAGTTGAATACCGCGATCGGTCAAAAGTTGCTTGACTAGACGCCGCACTGACCGATGATAATTAGGCATTAGTTCAGTATCTCGCTGGAATAAATGAATTTCTAAGGCCTTGCTCTTTAAGGGGAATGGGGGAGGAGCTACATTCAACACCCGATACAAACGCGCTTGCATTGATAGCGACAACTCCACACCACCAGCCCCTCCCCCGACAATGGCAATTTTTAATGATTTTTGCGGTTTTTCTGCTAAATTTTTTAGTAGCAGATACCAGTGTTCTAGTAATTTTGACACTGGTTTGACTGCAATTGTATATTCTGCTGCACCTGGTACAGAAATTGTGGCTGGAGTACTGCCGATGTCAATTGACAGTACATCAAATGCCACTGCTGGGCGGTTAGCACAAATAACTTTTTGATTTTCCAGGTCAAGACCAACGACTCGATCTATATATAACTGCGCTTGAGCAAAGTTAGTACTTTGTCGCAAGTCGATATGACATTCATCATAACTATAAAATCCGGCAATATGACCTGGTAACATACCAGAGTAAGGTGTATCAAATTTTTCGGTAATTAAAGTTAATCGTACTCCCGGCAGATGTTTCCTGCTAAACATCAAGAGCGCGATTGCATGACTGTGACCACCGCCAATCATAACTAAATCTTTAACTATGGGCTGTAAATTTCGTTGCATATTAGTCATCAGAGCAATGTTTTTACACCTTCTCCCATCTTCCCTATTGGAATAAAGAACGGGAGAAACTTTTATTTATTGCTAATATGTGCTAATAACTGCCCCTTAACCGGAAATGTACCAGACACGAAATTACCCTGGCCGAACGCCTGCAGCGTAAGCGTCTGCTACTTTCTAAGGGGGATAATGGGCGTTCCCAAAATCGAGAATGGCGTAACATTAGTTTGAAAACTGACCCTAGTAGTCCTCAATCAGTTTTTTTAGCAAGAAGCTGATGGAAGGATGATTGGCGGTAATAGCGGAAAATCATAGAATTTTTCATGATTGATTGCGAAATAATCCTGCTATGATTTCCAAATCAGTTTCTAATTCCTCATAATTGACTTGCTGGAGGAGAGTGATTTAGAGATTTCCAAAAAAATATTCAATCGCTCACAAGACAAGGAGGACAACTCATTTTTCGGAGTTAGCAGCTCCCAAACCTGCTTGCAGGAGCCGGTAAAAGGAATTGGTTTTTCTTTTGCCTTTTTCCAACTGTTACAAAAGTCAATTTTGTTAGAGGTTTAATGGGGTTTTTGATTTCAAACTTCCATGGGTGCTCATAATCAAAACTAATATCCAGCTATCAACAGACAAAATCTTCTTGATTGTGCCTTTTGATAGATATTGTTATTTGGAGATAAATGGTATACTCTTCTCTCTCAATCTTGTACGTAATAATTCTGTGTAGTGAGGATTACTATTAATATGTCTGAAATGTCTGGCAGGAAGACAGACGCATTAAAAAGTTGGTTGATAGCAATCGCACTCCTGTTTAGTTTATCACCGACTATGATTTTCTTGGCTGTCTCGAAAATTGAGGGATTATCAAATGAACAAAAAGTTGTTAACAGAAATCAAGCATTAAACACAACAGCCACATTTTTTCTAGGATTAGCTGTGATGGTTAATGCTTTCTATGCAGCCAAACGTACCGAAGCAATGCAAAAAAGTGCGATCGCGGCTGAGAAAAGCAATGAAATTGGCATCAAAAGCTTACAGCTAGCACAAGAGCAGTTGATTGCAGAACGCTGGATGACAGCAGTTACTCAACTTGGACATGAAGATGTAGCAACACGGACAGGGGCAATTTATGCTTTAGAAAAAGTAGCCCAGGATTCACCAAAAGAATACTGGACAATTATGGAAATCCTCACTGCGTTTGTGCGAGAAAATGCTGGTATCAAGATAGATCGAGAAAACTCTGTTGAGGAACTTACAAAAATAACCAAAGTTCCTACAGATGTACAAGCGGCCTTGACAGTGATTGGCAGACGCAACTCGCAACAAGACCGAAAAAATCAAAAACTCGATTTACGCAATACAGATATCAGACGAGCAGACTTGACAAATGCTAATTTGCAACGTCTGGACCTGCGAGGAGCAAACTTGATCAAAGCAGACCTACGGAAAGCTAATTTATTTGAGACAGACCTGGAAGGCGCTAAACTTTGCGGTACAGTTCTTTATGAAGCGAATTTACAATCATGCAATCTGCAAGAAGCTAATCTCTGTGGGGCAAATTTAAATAAAGCCAACCTCTGTGGAGCAAACTTGCGGTCCGCAAATTTATCTGGAACCAGTTTGCGTGCTGCTAACTTCTCAGGAGCAAACCTATACAAAGCAAACTTACAAGGAGCAAATCTAAAAGTAGCTAATCTCTCGAAAGCAAAATTATTTCTTGCTAACTTGCAAGGAGCAAAGCTTGGTAAAGCCAACTTACAGTTTACAGGTTTAATTGGTGCAAACCTCAGCCAAGCTAACCTAAATGGAGCTAATTTGCAACAGGCAAACTTGAACGCCGCCAAACTCGAATACACAGAGGTATTTTTTGCTAACTTCTGTGAAGCTAGCCTGCGAGAAGCCGATCTTTCCGGAGCGAACCTGATGGGAACAAACCTGCAAAAAGCTATGTTCCATGAAGCGAATCTCTCTGGTACAAATCTCATGGGAGCCGATCTGTTTGGCACAAATCTCTGTGATGTCAAGCTGGTAGGGGCAAACCTGACGGGAGCCAAAAATTTGCAATCACAGCAGATTAGATTTGCAGTAGGCGATCGCACAACCATTCTCCCAGACTATTTGGAAACTCCCGCCCATTGGATGCGTTCTGAATATTCACATCAATCTGCTTCCGAAGCAGAATAAATAACTTTTGAGCAGCCCAATCCTGATAACTACCTGAAGCTTTATTAACATAGAAATCAATTCGTTTAGCATATCACCTTTCCAGGGTGCTTACCAAAATATAAACTTGCGTAAAGATTAAATGTAAAATTTGAAATTACTTCATAAAAATCAGAACTTGCCACTCCAGAGTTGATCTCCATACATTGATGAGACCAGGAGACTGACAAAGATGCCGATCGGCTCTTTGGGGTCAAGGCTTTCAGTATTTTAATTGGGGAGATTTTCCCTAACAGGAGATGATGGGATTGTTGCAGCGATCGCCCAACATCACAACAATGTAGTTGAATTCCGAACAAGTAAAGTAATAAAAAGTTAAAGAAACTGACGGATGGTTCCGGTTTTGTTAAAAAATATATGAAGAAGTAAATAAGGGTGCTACGAATCCCATCATCTCGAAGGATGACTCGACCGCTTCGAAATCACAAAACTAGGATTCTGTCCAGAATATCGACCTGAAAAAGTTGTCTCTAATGGAATTCAAAGCATGGCTATCATAGAAGTTACTACTGCTGCAGATAGTGGAGAAGGTTCTTTACGAGCAGCGATCGCATCTGCCGAAGCAGGAGATACCATCAAATTTGCTTCCAGCCTCTCCAATCAAACTATCAAACTCAAAAGTGGCGAACTGAAGATCGTCAAGGATCTGACCATAGATGGAGCAGGGGCAACAAATTTAACAATTAGCGGCGAAAATGCTAATCGAGTATTTGATGTAGGCAGAAAAATCAAAGTTGCGTTCAAGAACCTAAATATCGCCAATGGCAAAACAACTGAAACAGGCGGTGGTATGAATGTCGATTACGACACCACCGTCACTATAGAAAACTGTCACTTTCAAAACAATAAAGCTGGTATTGGTGGAGCCGTTCGTCTTGGTTACAATGTTGAAGCCACAGTGCTAAACAGCAGCTTTGACAACAACGATGGTACCTCAGCAAAATCTGGCTTCAGCGCTGGGGCGATCGCTAATTATGGTGGTGGCGAACTCACTATTAAAGGCTGCGAATTCACCAACAACCGAGGGGTGAATGGCGGGGCGGTTTATCACCTGATGGGTGGTTTGACCATAGAAAACTCACGTTTTCTTAACAACAGTTCAAAAGGCGATTTAGGCGGCGGTGCGGTCTTAGTCGATGGAGCAAACGAGAAAGGACCTAGTTCCACAGAGGGGGGTCAGATTATCATCCGTGGTAGTCACTTTGAAGGAAATGAGACCGAAGGGGAAGGCGGCGCCATCCTGTCCTGGGGTTATGGCCCGGACAAGACGCTTGTCGAAGACACCACTATAATTGGCAACTCAGCCAAAAATGGTAAGTTCAAGGGGCGAGGGGGTGGGCTGCGAGTTCACGGCGAACTCACACTTCGTAACGTCAGCATTGCCAACAATACTGCTGACAATCAAGGTGGAGGCTTGTGGTCTGACGGACAACGACCAGTCGAAATCAGCAACAGCACCTTTTCTGGAAATAAGGCCATTACAGATGCAGGCGGGGCAATGATTTTGAACAGCCACGAAGACGCCCCCGTCAACATTGTCAATACCACCATTGTCAAAAATGAAGCTGGACGAGCTTGTGGGGCAATTTGGTTCCCAAAACCGAATAAGCCTGTAAAACTTACTAACTCAATTGTTGCTCACAATACATCAGGTACTCGGTTACAACAGCAGGTCGTATTTGAATTACAAGATGGTGGCGGTAACATTGAATGGTCAGACGATCGCATAGCTAATCGAGTAGTAGCCGGTAGTAAGAAGGTAGACCCTCTGGTTGGAGACTTACAAAATGTTAACGGGCATTTAGTACACAAGCTGGCATCAAATAGCCCCGCCATCAATGCTGGTAAAAAAGGTACTGGTGTACCAATTACAGATCAGCTGGGAGTAGAGCGAGATCGTGCACCAGACGCTGGAGCCTTCGAGATGGTTTCCAGCACATCTTCCGGGCAAAATCAGTCCAACCCCAATTCCAACAGCAATGTCATGGGTGTTTCAATCGTTAGGGGTAGTAAACGCAATGACAACCTCAAAGGCAGTGAAAGCAACGATAAACTCATTGGTGACAACGGTAGCGATACTCTCAATGCTGAGAAAGGAAATGATGTTCTGCTTGGTGGTAATGGCAGTGATTTCCTAAGTGCTGGCAATGGTGATGATGTCCTATTTGGTGGTAACGGTAGGGATGTCTTGATTGGTGGAGCAGGTAGGGACAAATTTTCTTACCAAAACTTTTCGGAAAGGGGTGATACCATCTTCTATTTTGAACCAACAAAAGACGTAATTGACATCAGCAAAGTTTTGAATGGATCTACATCTTCCAGCCGCAAATCTTTCCAGGAACACGTACAACTAAAGCAAGTTGGCTCTGATACAGTTGTGAAAATTGACGTAGATGGTAGCCTCAACCGCAATAATTTTCAGGAGCTTTTGAAGCTGAAAAACATTACAGCTAATAGCTTGACTGAGAGTAATTTCGTTTTATAGGAGCTTTACCAAGATTGAGTAGGGACACAAAGTTAACTTGCCCGCACGCCAGCGGCGTACGTGTCTGGTCAAAGCTTTTGGCAGAACGCAAATCTTGCATACATGAAATCAGCAACACCAAATTTTAGACTGGTCACGCCACTATCAGGCGTTATAGCAATGACCGAGATGAATGTAAAAATTCACATCTTGCACTGGAGGCTGCAGCAGAGCAGCCCACCACCCCTGTTACCACCCTTCAAAGGTAGCACACAGAGGTGAGAACCAGTGGTTCATGTCATTAGTTTTGATGTCATTAGTTTTGATGACTTGTGAAAGTTCGCGGTCAGGGCTTTAGCCTTTAAAATGGAGCGATAAATCCCTGACTACAAACCTCTCATAATTAATGACACAGACCACTAGTGGTTGATCGCAAAAGTTTTGATCGGTCAATTTTTTATTTTCAATTCCTCTTGTTTTCCTTCATTCTTTGCATCCTACCCTTACGGTCAGCCCTACTCTACGAGAAGCCGCCCACAAGGGGCGTCTACGTCAGTCGTACCCTGCGGTCAGC
>JANZYY010000316.1 GCA_026419705.1 Fischerella sp. | reverse complement strand
TCTATCCTCTAAGCGTACCAAGGCACGTTCAAAGTTGAGAAGCACTTGCTCGGCGATCGCTCTATGATCTAGAGTGTTCACAAACGGTGTCGCAACGACAATATAGCCTTTTTCTACTATGCTTTCCAATAATAAACCGTAGGTGATGTGTGGTGCTGTAGCCACAAACGCACCCCCGAGAAAATGAATTATACCAATAGGATTTCGGGGAATTAACACCCAGTTACCAGAGATTCCTGTCCAGTACATGCTGATGGCGATCGCTTGCTAATTCGTCTAACACTTTTTTATGTTAAACCTGGCTTAGCTTGCTTGTAGAGGTTTTGGCAGAGATATAATGGGATCGCTTGCATGTGCCATTAGTATCTTTCTATCAGTCAGTACTATTTCTTATAAATAAAAATCCCCGGCTATGAGTCCGGGAATTCTCTAGTTTGACACTCTTGCACTTGATTTATGATGTATTTACAATACTCATTTTTAATTCTACAAATGTGCCAAAATGCCAAGTCGATCTAGTGTGTGCCAATAAGTAATAAGTGCAGCTAGGATTTATTTGCGTTGCAAGTACTAATAGCAATTCTCTATAAACTTGACTTGCACGGAGGCGGAATTCGTATAAGCTGGGATGTAAATATTATTTCATTCAATTCACAATAAAAGCCCCCTGTGGCTAAGCAGGGGAAAAAGTCTTTGCAAGTTCGCTGATTTTGTGCAAGAACGGATTGCTCACTTAATGTACTTTTTATTCAATCCGAATTGTTGCCAAAATGCCAAAATAAAATCTTGTCGCTTCCACAGCAATACCCCCACCATCATGGACGTCTAGACGGAGTATGGTTTGGCTGGTTAGCAATCAAATCTGCCACTACCGCGATCGCCTTCATCACTGTTCATCATAGATGCTCCCTAACGATCCAAGGTTCTTCATTTCCATCTACAGGCAACAATAAGACGAACAGGAAAATAGAGTTGTTAATCCCAAAAAAATCTGACAAAAAGGCAGAAATCATGTCTTATCTGTTTAATAGCAGCATATTTATACAGGCAAAAATGTAGAGAGAAATGTTTTACACTATGGTTCATACCCCTCAGTGTAAGTATTAGGAAGGCCGAGTTGCTACCAATGGCATCTTCCCGAATAAATTCGAAAGTTGGGCACGTTTATTTATTTTCCATAAATAAATTCAGGAGTTTTAAACCATATGGCAAGGAGTAGAGAACTGAACTAGCGGTATCGACAAATATACCTCCAATTCCAGCGTGTCTTCTACCTTCTGGCTGGTCTTCAGTGATTCTTCAAAAATAACTTTCCTCTCTCAGATTTTTTACTGTATGCTTAAATGTATTGATTTTAATGCTGGTTCTGTAATTTACCCATTTCATGTTGTACGTCTAAGGCAATTTGTAAAGCCTCGTTCAATAACTTTCCATGCTCACTGGCTTTTTCAGTTATTTGCATTGCTGTTAAAGCTGCTAGATTATTTGCAAATAATTCAGTATTGCTAATAATAAAATTTTTGTTCTCTCTCAAAATCCTTTCTGTCTTCAAAGCACGGACTAAATCTGCTCTTGCCAATTTCAAGGCTTCTATAACTTTGTTTCTTTCTTTAATTGTCACTCCTATATTGCCGGCTGCTTCTATTTGGTCGTTAATATCTATAGCTTTAATCACAGCGTTATATCTATCAACATCCATGAGGAGAATCTGGAGAGAAGGTGTAATATTAGTTTTGACTATCTGATTTTTTTGTCTCCAATTTAGATATAATAGTAGTTGTGTAATTATACTAATACCCAAACAAAATACTAGGAATAAAATCCAAGATGGTGCCATTATGGGAGTAAAATTTTCAGCAATAAAATCAAATATTAAATAGCAAATGACTGAGATGGTGATACCGATATATATGAAAGTCGCACCCTCTGGTCCTTTGATTTTATCGATCATATTTTTGATAAATCTCTCCAGAGGTCTGATGATAATTATTAGTTCATAATACAAGGGCAAATTAGTCAATTCTCGCAGTTCATTTTTACTGATTTCTAAGCCTTGTAAATCCTCACGCACAGCTGCCTAATCTCCGCCAAAATAGTTTTTTTGTACCACGCGCAAATCAAAATTTATAGCATGTTAATCAAATCTAAATTTGACTAAGCAAAATCAGCTATTGTAGTAATCGCTACCTGACAAAAGCTACTGACTCATCTGGCGCGATTACATAATTTGAGTGTATTGCACACGGTTGTAAACTGCTATATATCTTTAGTACTTCGTTAATATAAAAGTGGCTATATGTTATTAGAGGGGAAGGAGGACTTGGGGGAATGATTTTCCCCACCTCCGCTTTCCCCTTTTATAGTGCTGGAGCAGCTCCTAACAAACCTATTGCTCCCAACAGCATACTTACGCGATCCCAAAAGACAAATCCTTGGTAAGCGCTTGCACTACCTTGATATTGATAGCGTGCTAGTGCAATCCCCACAAACAGCAACATTATTGAAGAGAAGACTGCAAACAGCAGAGGATGTGCCATCGGTAGCAGTAACAGGGCGAACGGAATTGACACAACTACTATGCCAATTAATCCCCAGGCAATTAAGAAAGCTGTTCGTCTTCCCCAAGAATTAACAATGGTGACAATCCCTTGAGCGCGATCGCCTGCTGCATCATGTATATCCCAGATAATTTCTTTAGCCAATGTGTATAAAAATACAAAACCGCTGGGGTAAAGCAATGCTAAAGGTCGGTCTGCTACCAAACTACCCAAGAAGACGATTGCCGCTATAATCATCGCCACAATCAAATTTGCGAAAATGCCGTTGCGGTTTAATAGATGCGAGTAATTCCATAGTAAGATAGTACTAACGGCTACTAGAATCAAACAATATATTCCGAGAGGAATTGCCGCAGCCAGAGCGCAGGCAAACAGAATCACAGCAGCCCACCAAGCTTGCTGAGGCGAAAGGCGACCAGATGGTAGTGGTCTTTCAGGGTGATCGATTCGGTCTTTATCCACATCCCAATAGTCATTGATCGCACAAGCCGCAGAGTGTGTACAGATTAAGATAGTTGCCGTCAGCAGATATTTATGTAACGGAGCGGCAAAGTTGAGTGCATAAATCGTGGCACAGCCTGCTAAAGCAGCTAGGATGGCAACTGGTAGCCGGAAAAGCTGGGCAAAATCACGAATCAGGCTGATTCCGTCACTACTAGAATCAGGAGGTAAGGAAGCATTATGTCCTGATGTGGAAGTGAACGAACTAGCTTTTTTATTAACATGCAATTGTTCGCTCATCGCCAACCTCTAAATATTCAATCATGCGGTTAAGAAAAAACGTAATTTCACTCCCATTGCCGTTACCTGTGAAACCTGAATAGAAATTTTTACTCGGTTAATCTGGGAGCATAAACTTCATACTCGTGAAAGTTAGGTATAGGTTATGGAGTATTCGGTATAGGCGAAAAACTCTTGTTTTCTAGTTTGTTTTATGCATACCTACTTAATAAGTCTATCTCGCAAGTCCTATTTTAGGCATTTTGTCAATATGTTTGTAAAAATATGTAATATACAGGTCAAAATTAAAGCGGTCTGGGATATTGTCAACTATTCTTCAGGAAATTATTGTATCCTAGTTTAGCTTGGTAAAATTTTCCCCACCAGACTTTCTAAAAGCTTTTGCGGATCTGTTGGAAGATTCTAGAAAGACTATATTGCCTCCAATGCGTACACCTTAAAAAATTCAAATGGACACACAACTGATCAAAATCATTGAAAAACCCATCCTCAAAATAGCAGAGCAACAAGAGGAAGCAGAACAGCAATTTTGTCTAAGGGATACTATTAATACTCCAGAACCAACACCCGATACAAAGCAAGTACTGAATGTAAAAAATCAACAACATCATTATATTCCGGTAGGCGATCGCCCTACATTCGAATCCGTTGGCAAGTCAGGATGGCAGGTTTCTGATATTTGGAGGGATATTAGAGTAGATAATTTCTGCAATGGCTAGCGCACAACGAACTATCTATCTTTAACCAACCAAAAACTTGGTCGCTCTTCTGGTCAAACGGGTAATACCAATTCTCTTTAACTGTAAAACACCAACCCCCCTTAAGGGGGGGTATTTAGAGAAGCGAATAATTATGAACTTCCAACAAATCTTTGGTAATCTACCTGAAACCGAAGCCAGTGCTCCTGGAAGGGTAAATCTACTTGGCGAACATACTGATTATAATGATGGGTTTGTTCTCCCCATTGCAATTCCCCAAAAAACTACAGTGCAAATGGGGTTTAGCAATGATGGACAACACCATTTTTATTCTCAAAATTTAGACCAGCAAGTCAGTATTTTAGAAATAAATCATACACCGCTTGGTTTTGCAAGTTATATCTTTGGATGCATTCAAATTTTAAAAAAAGAAGGATATAAAATACCATCGCTGAATTTGTACATTAAATCTTCGGTTCCTATCGGTTCGGGCTTGTCCAGTAGTGCAGCTTTGGAAGTTGCAACGCTACGAGCAATCCGCCAACTCCTCAACCTTTCTATCAATGATGTCGAAATTGCCCAATTCGCACAGCAAGCGGAAATTAACTATGCTGGGGTGCAATGCGGTATCATGGACCAGATGGCTTCCAGCCTTGCTGATACCGAACATATCTTGTTTTTAGATACTCGTACGCTGTCATTTTGCCTGTTACCCTTTCCATCAAAAGCAGAGATTGTGGTGATAGATAGCGGTGTACCTCGCAGACTTGCAAGTAGCGGATATAACCAACGGCGGACTGAGTGCGAGCAAGCAGCACAGTTGCTGGGAGTGAAGGCGTTGCGAGATATTACTAGGCTGGAAGCAACAGAAGACTTACCTGAACCGTTACGGCGTCGCGCTCGTCATGTGGTGACAGAAAATAACCGTGTTTTGGAGGTTTTGCAAATTCTAGAGACACGACATGTTGCATCTGTAGAGCGTTTTGGAAAGTTAATGAATGCATCCCATGCTAGTCTGCGGGATGATTACGAAGTTTCTGTTCCTGCACTAGATATGCTGGTAGAGATATTGCAAGAAACTCCTGGAGTATTTGGCGCCAGGCTCACAGGTGCAGGTTTTGGCGGTGCTTGCGTGGCTTTAGTTGCAAAAGGTGAGGGTAGGGCGATCGCAACAACAGTTCTTGAACAATATAACTATCATAGTGGTTATACAGGAAGAGTTTTAGTTCCCACTACTGGTTTTTGATTTGAGATTTTGGATTTCACAGTTGTGATTGCAACGATCGCAGCTCCCACGTAGAGTCTCGAAAGCCTCATCATACGATTTTGAAGAAGAATGCAACAAATAAAGACCAGATGCACTGTTTAAAGCGTCTGGTCGTAGCCTCAAGGGAGACTGGCCTTTCGGTGCAGGGTTAAGGGCGATTTTGGCGTTGCTGAATCAAAGCATAAATTTGGCGTTGCATAAAACGGGGATGGAGAATGAACCACCAAGACGCCAAGAACACCAAGAATTGAGTTTTTCAATGAAAAGAGAAAATAAAATCATCCAACTGTCTGTGCAACGCCATAAATTTAAACTTACCACAGGCGTATGCTGCAGGCGTTCGGGTATGGTAATTTCGTGTCTCTACTCAGCAACACCAAGCGATTTTAGCGATTATACACCCGATCGTTAATTCTCTACATCAGAGGGGAAGTAATTTTCAAACTTCCCTAGCTTTAGGCTCAAACCATTACCAGCAGACGCCTCTGGTGAGGTCACGGGTAATCCTCGAATTAGTTCTCGAATTACATCTGTTGTTGGTCTACCTGTCTGGTTGCAATACTTTTCAAGCTTCTCAACCTCAGCTGAAGCTAGGTTTATGGTCATTCGCTTTGTCGTCCATTTTTTGTTCATAGATCTCAAATTAAGGTCATCTAAACATTACTGACATCTCTAGGTAAGCTAACCCTGATTTAAGCGCATTAACCAAAAGCAGTTTGAACAAGTCTCGAGTTGCTAGGACTATTTTCTGCAAGTAGTGCAGTATTGGAAGTATACTCAGATCTTGCACCTAACCGAATAAACCCGCAGAAAGTAAATAAAGAGTGCAAAATATAACAGTAGCTCAAGAAT
>JANZYY010000315.1 GCA_026419705.1 Fischerella sp. | reverse complement strand
GGAGATGTGTATAAGAGACAGGTGGAGATGATGCGGCGGATTAAGGCGCAGTTTGATGCGAAGAATATTTTAAGTCCTGGTCGGTTTGTGGGGGGAATTTAGGAAACGAACCGCCAAGACGCAGAGGACGCCAAGAGAGGGGAGAGTAAGAAGTTATTATGCAAGTTTCGGAAAATTCTGTTAATAATACGGCTAGTTTGAAGAATTTGAAAGGGTTTGATGCTAATCATCCACCTGACCCGAAGTTGATAGATACTTGTGTGCATTGTGGGTTTTGTCTTGCGACTTGTCCCAGCTATCGGGTGATTGGAAAGGAGATGGATTCTCCGAGAGGACGCATATATTTAATGGATGCGATTAATAAGGGTGAGATTGCATTGAATACAGCTAGTGTCCAACATTTTGATTCTTGTTTGGGTTGTCTGGCGTGTGTGACAACTTGCCCTTCTGGGGTGCAATATGACAAGTTAATTTCTGCAACTCGTCACCAAGTTGAGCGTAATTACCCGCGTAGTTTGTCGGATCGGTTAATTAGGAAATTAATATTTTCTTTGTTTCCTAACCCTGATGCTTTACGAATTTTACTAGTGCCGTTGTTGGTGTATCAAAAGTTAGGTTTTTCTAAGTTCTTTCGTGCTACTGGGTTATTGAAGAATATATCGCCTCGATTGGCAGCAATGGAATCTATTTTGCCAAAAATAACGCTGAAATCTTTTCAGGATAATTTACCAGATGTGATTCCGGCGCAGGGTAAAAAACGCTATCGAGTCGGGGTGATTTTGGGATGTGTACAGCGGCTGTTTTTCTCACCTGTGAATGAAGCAACGGTGAGAGTCTTAACGGCAAATGGCTGTGAGGTGGTAATTCCAAAATCTCAAGGTTGTTGTGCGGCGCTTCCGGAACACCAAGGACAAACTGAACAAGCCAAAGCTTTGGCTAGGCAGATGATTGATAGTTTTGCCAAGACTGGTGTAGATTTTGTGATTATCAATGCTGCTGGTTGTGGTCATACTTTAAAAGAATACGGTCACATTTTAGAAGATGATCCAGAATATCGAGAAAAAGCAAAGGAATTTGCCGCTAAAGTAAGAGATGCACAAGAGTTTTTGGCAACTGTTGGTTTAACAGCAAAACTATCACCGTTGACTGAGAAACCACTGAGTTTGGTTTATCAAGATGCTTGTCATTTGTTGCACGGACAAAAGATTAGCGTGCAACCGCGTCAATTGTTGCAGCAAATTCCAAGGGTGAAGTTAAAAGAACCTTTAGATGCGGCTATATGTTGTGGTAGTGCTGGGGTTTACAATCTGCTGCAACCAGAAGTTGCTGAGGAATTGGGTAAGCAAAAAGTGCGGAATTTGTTGAATACTGGCGCTGATTTAATTGCTTCACCAAATCCAGGTTGTACTTTGCAGATTAGCAAGCATTTGAGTTTGCAAGGTAAGGAAATTCCGATTATGCATCCGATGGAGTTGTTGGATTATTCTATTCGCGGGATTAAACTTCAACAGTAAGCAAATTCTCTGATTTCCAGGCATTGATATTGGCTTACAGCATAACAATCGGAACCGTTATTAAGTGTTTACTAATGAAGTGGATACCTGACATTTGTGCGTCGCACCAACCAGTAGCAGATTGAAAGCGCAACAATAGCGGCGGCAAGTGCCAGGAGTTCTGAGTCAGAAATTTTCTCAAAATCAAGAATAATAATTTTGCGGGCTACTGCTATCAAAGAGGTAATACAGCACTTTGCATAGAAATGAGGTACACCCTCACCCTGTCCTAACGGACATCCCTCTCCCAAAATTGGGAGAGGGAAAGAGGGTGAGGGATTTGCTAACTGTACCTGATTCACTTGAAATCTGCTGTATATATTCAGTATTTTTGAATTAAATTACTGAAATGATAAAGAAAATCATTTTTCAGTCTAATTGATAGTAGAAAAAAGCAATTTTTGTATGGCAATAGCTGGGCTATATTCCAATTTAGCCTCACTATTATGTATATACTGAAAACCGAATAATCTTTGTCCCCAGTAGATGCCACTTGGGCATATTAATTCAGAATAAACATCACCCTTACTCAAATGGCGCGAGAGAATTTTTGACCCCGCGTGATTCGATGGGGATCAAAAATAACGGCAATATTTCTGACCAATAACCTACCGATTTCGGTGATACCAATCTCATGATTAGATAAGGTAACTAATCCGTCTGCTTCCAGATTTTTCAATGCTTTGATTTCTTTAGAGAAATACTCATCAAAACAGATATGATACTTGTTTTCAATGTCTTGTTTATTCAGCTTGGTATGGGACATGATGCGCATAATTACATCCCGTCTGATCATGTCATCCCAACTCAGTTTGATACCTTTAGCGATGGGTAACTGACCTGCATCAATTGCCTGATAATAATCACTTAATCGCTTGTGATTTTGGGCATAGGCATCTTCTAGCATACTCACGGATGTAGCACCAAAACCAAACAGTTCTGCTTGCGCCCAAGTGGTATAGCCTTGGAAGTTGCGCTTGAGTGTGTAATTGCGTTGAGCGATCGCTAATTCATCATCAGGTTTGGCAAAATGATCCATACCAACGAACAGATACTTGCTATTTGTCAGTTCCTCAATGGTCATCTTCAAAATCTCTAACTTCTCCTGCGGTTGTGGTAGTGCATCCTTGCAGATATTTTTTTGCACTGGCTTCAACCACGGTACATAGGCAAAGTTAAAAACTGCAATGCGGTCTGGGTCTAATTCTATGGTCTTTTTAATTGTCTGGTAAAAGCTCTGTTGAGTTTGATAGGGTAGACCATAAATTAAGTCCACATTCACACTTTGAAACCCTGCTTCCCTAATCCAGCCGATCACCTCAAACAACATTTCCTCTGGCTGGACGCGATTCACAGCTGCTTGCACTTGGGGATTAAAGTCCTGAATGCCAAAACTAATGCGGTTAAAGCCAATCTCTTTCAGAAAGAAAATGTAGTTTTTATCAACATAGCGGGGATTAATTTCGATCGAGACTTCTGCTTGTGTGTCGATGCGGAAGTGGCGATTTATATTGTTCCATAACTGTTCTACTTGGTCCAGACTTAAGTAATTCGGGGTTCCTCCACCCCAATGCATCTGAACTACTTCGCGCTCTGCATCAATAAGAGATGCCGTGTTCCTGATTTCTCGACCCACATACTCTAGGTAAGGTTTGACAATATTTTTGTTGTTGGAAATCACTACATTACAACCACAGAAGTAGCAAGCGCTTTGGCAAAAGGGTATGTGAAAATACAAAGACAGAGGCGTTTTCCTTTGGTTGGAAGTGGCGATCGCGTCTCGAAAATCAGCTTCAGTAAATGTTTCGGTTAGTTCTGTAGCAGGTGGGTAACTGGTGTATCTGGGTGTGGGAACATCGTACTTCTTGATCGTATCAATGTCGAACTTCACACCAGGAATTTGAAAAGCCATCGAGTTGTTTCCAATCTATACTATGAGGAGGAAATATATTTGTAGTAGTTACTTTAGCGCGTGTAACAGCGCTAAAGCACTGACTGCAAACTATTGGTTAGCAGCTGCTACTTCTGTGCTACCACTGTGATGTCCGCGAGTTAAGGCATGAAATAGGACTTGACCAATTGCTTGAATTAAATTTCCTTCTAGTTCTTGAGCCATTTGTATATTAAACCGGAAGGCGTTATTAGCTTCTGCGACAATCTTTTCTGCTGTGACATTATCGATAGGTAGTGCATCTAATGCTTGACGATATTTGTCTTTGAAAGCCTTGCAATCGGGAATTTCCTCAAAATTGTAAAAAGATGTGCCTTGGTACCCCTTCAACTTTAAGGCTGATTGAGCAATTTTCTGTAACATTTGACCCCCAGAAAGGTCGCCCATGTAGCGGGTATAGGCATGTCCGATCAATAATTCAGGTGCGGTAGCAGAAACTTCTTGAATACGAGCAATATAGTTCTGGGCTACAGGAGATGGTTTGATTTGCCGCGATCGCCAATTTTCACCATAGTAGAACTTCATGTCTTTTTCTAAAGCTGCTTGACGATTGAGTTCCGGAAAATAAACGCCGCCAACTACAGCATGATCTCGATGTCGTTCTATTTGTGCTTCTAGTTCGCTGTAAATGTAATACAAGTTACTTAAAAATTTGGCGAAGCAGCCTCGATCTACAACTCCTTTGAGAAAACACTTCATAAATCCTACATTTTCTGCAGCTGTGTGGGATTTATGAGTTCCTGTACGAAGCTTTATGGCTAGATTGCTACTCATTGTTTTTTCCTTGATCTCAAAATGCAAGCTCATCCCTATCAGTTCACTGTCAACGCCAGCGTTGAATAATCGTTATTTATGTTTAGGAAAGGATCTGCATCCGACCGTTAACTGACACCACCACCGATGCAGACCCAAGCCATGTTGATTTCTACCACAATTATTTAAATATTAATAGCTAAATAGTCATATAGTTATTAATATTTTTTCATGTTTTTCAAGGCAGCTAATACCAATTCCCCGTGAAGATGGACTCAATATCAAAAAACGCAGACGCGCTTGATTCGGCTGACCGTAGTAGGGTACCGCAAAGAACACCAAGAACGCTAAGGAATAGAGAATTGGTATAATATATAGCCTGTTAACGAAGGATTGGAGGCTTGCCTTTTGGTGGTTACAACTGCTGCAAGCTCAAGATATCTTAATATTTATTATTTTTTGGAGTTCCCCAGATACGCACAGTTGCAAGACTCACAATCATTGCTGTATGGGTATTCATACCATAATTGCTACAGTAGCAAAGTTCATGATTAAAAATTGTTTTTATAAATTAATTTAACAAAATCATCGCCATTAATAAAGTTTTATGTTTTTATAGCTGTAAAACGAAAAATTGTCATCTCCTATGGTTAAGTCTCTTCCCACCCCACAGCCGGATTTGCTGAAGCCAGGTATGAAAGCCCCGGTTAAGGAAACATTATTAACGCCCCGGTTTTACACGACTGACTTTGACGCAGTGGCGCGGATGGACATTTCGGCGAATGAAACTGAGTTGCAAGCAATTGTCCAGGAACTGCGGACTGACTATAATCGCCATCACTTCGTGCGTGATGAAGAGTTTCAGCAGAATTGGGATCGCATTGACGGGGAAAAGCGTCTCGCATTTATTGACTTTTTGGAACGTTCCTGCACTTCCGAGTTTTCTGGGTTTCTACTGTTCAAAGAGTTATCGCGCCGACTCAAAGATCGCAATCCCATCTTGTCAGAAGCCTTTGGTTTGATGGCGCGGGATGAAGCACGTCATGCGGGATTTTTGAATAAAGCAATGGCGGATTTTAATCTTTCCCTAGACTTAGGCTACCTGACTAAATACCGTACTTACACTTTCTTTCCTCCTGAGTGGATTATCTATACTGTCTACCTATCTGAAAAAATTGGATACTGGCGCTACATTATTATGTATCGCCACTTGGAAAAACATCCGGAAAACCAATATTATCCTCTATTCCGTTACTTTGAGAGTTGGTGTCAGGATGAGAACCGTCACGGAGACTTCTTCAAAGCGCTGCTGCGATCGCAACCTCGGTTGTGGAACAACTGGAAAGCGCGTTTGTGGATACGTTTCTTTTTGCTATCGGTATTTGCTACCCATACTCTCACAGTATTTGAACGGGCGAACTTTTATCGATCTATAGGTATAGATCCGCAGCAGTACAACATTCAAGTCATTGACAAGACAAACGAAACCTCCGCACGAGCATTCCCAGTGATTTTGAATACCAGACACCCAGCTTTTTTCGATCGGTTGCAAAAATGTTCAGACAACAATCTCAAGCTGGCAGAAATTAACAACAGCGATCGCCCAGGTATTGTGAAGTTTTTCCAAAAATTACCCCTCATCCTCTCCCTAACCTGGCACTTACTGCGGCTTTACTTCATCAAACCCATTGATGCAGAAACATTGCGAGGAACAGTTGGGTAGTAGTTAGTAGTTAGTGGTTAGTAGTTAGTAGTTGGTAGTTGTACCAGAGGTGCCATGGCACGTCTGTACATTAGTTAATAGTTAGTAGTTGCTAGTTGACCACTAACCACTATCTACTATCCACTAGCTACTAACAACCCTCACTAGAAA
>JANZYY010000314.1 GCA_026419705.1 Fischerella sp. | reverse complement strand
GTATTTTGATTCCATATGTCTCTAGGCTGTTGATTTCTCGCCGAATAAAACTGTGACTGACCTTGGGATACTGATTTATTAAGTAGGCGATCGTGAAAGACATCTTTACTCTCGCAATTGACACAACTACTGGGTTTAGACAAAGGAGCAAGGCGAGCTATTGGATAATTCATGCAAATATATGACCTCTCATCCGACCTCTATCTCTACCCACAGTAAATAAGCTACAAGTGGTGTCACTAGTAACTAGCAGAGGTGATTGAATCGATGAGGTTTAGGCATTAACCACACCACGATTTACTTCAACTATTTGGTGCTGGAGGACAGGAAATGAGTTAAATTTATGACTGAAATCTTTAGAGTGGCTGCATAAACCGAGCCTTTACAACAAAGCTTTTGTGTTTTCTGTAAATTTTTGCCACAAAAACTTAAAGTAATAAAATCATCTTAAGGTTAAGCTGTTAAGTGCGTACGATCTTCATAAAATATTCATATATTTTTGATTCCTTCCCGTCAGCCTTTTGTCCGCTAAAAGCCCTACAAATTAACCTCTCCGCAAAAGTAGACAGCTAATTTTAGCCATGCTTCTTTATGAAGATTTGAGCAAGACTGTGTCAAGCCGCGATCGAGTTAGCTCCGCAACAAAACCACTACCAAGATGCAACGCCGATCTAAATTACTTTAGCTCCTTAGTAGCAATTCAACTTTTTAGTACGTTCTTCATAAAAACTTTATATATTCTTTCTGGGCAACTCTCTGTATTTGAGGATGGTAAAAGCTTTACCCTATCTGCATAGCAACAAGAAATTGTCTGTTTATTTGACAACAGTCTATTTTTTAAGATTTAAAGAAGAAAATTTAGCTGTTCTCAATTGCCTGCAATACAGTGACCGAGTTGCTTGAAAGTTTTTGCAATCGGTGAAAACTGGCGAGCTTCATGAAGGTAAGTTTTTAATCATCAAAACTTTTTTGCGTATAAATACTTAAAAAGTAATCTTTCATACTTAGTGTTTTGTTCGCTGGCGGTAAGGTTTTTTTTTGCGGACTAAATTCATCTCCTGCAAGGTACGTCCCATTGTGGAACGACTGACTTTTGCCTGTGTCTTTTGATACAGCAATTCGCACAATTCTTCTAAGGTAGCGTGCTTGTTCTCAGTTACTAAATGTCTCAATTGTTCTAAATGGACTGAAGTTAATAATCTTGGTTTTCCTCCTGCATGTGGTTTTCTGGCGATCGTGCCTTCTTTGCGATAGCGCCTAAGTAGCGTTTGCACAAAGCTTTTACTGACACCAAAACGTTTTGCTAATTGCCGTTGTGAAATCTGTTCCGTGTTGTAAATGTCAATGATTTTCTGCCGCAGATCCAACGAGTAAGCTTTCATTTTTACCAGTCACCTACGAGCATAACCACTTTTATAAATGTACTGCACTCAATTAGGAAGTGCTATATCGAGTAATTGTAAAAACATTGAAAGCATATAGTTAAATATTCAGTAAACAACTGTTTTTAGCCTTGCTTTTCGATAACTTATAACGCTTATGGGAGATTTACCTTTGTAAAACTGGCGGCTTGATTGTCGCAAATTAGACATTACTAGCGGCTAATCAATTAGCTGCCTAGTCAATGAAAGAATTTTTCATAACCAGGGACTATGCATACAGATGTTTACACCTGGTGCTATGTTCCAGCGGAAATTTTTGTATAAATCAATCTTGATAGTCTGCAAAATGCTAAAAAATGCGATCGCGCTAACAAGTTAGAATTGATTGATATATCATTCTGAGATTTTTCCAAAAAATTACTCAATAGCTAGTTAAATATAGCACAAGTAATTTCTAAAAAATAAGCTTGGTAGGTACTCTCCAGATACTTCCAACAAGGGAGGACAATATGAAAAGCTTTTACCCTGCGCAAGTGGAATCAATGCTTAATTTCTTCCTAGTGGTTTGCCAAAGCAACTTTGCGGGGTTTGTAGTTGGCGCTTTCGCGGTGAAGCCCTAACTACAAACAATACTTACCCAGCAATTTTGGTTTGGTGGAGTACTAGGTAAAGAAAGTCTATTGTCAGTCCAGTGCCACTAGCTTGATGATCTGGTGATATTTCAGCAAATTCTGGCATTTAATTGAGAAAATTTGGGTTTTTGGTAGTTGATAGATGATGCTGAAGCCTTTGGAAAACATGCGTTTTTCAGATAAAAGCAAGAATTAATTCAACAAAATCAGGGTAAAGCATTGAAGAGAAAAATATGAAAAGAGTTAGATTGTTAAATATTGAAATTAGCAATGTATCTCTCAAGGAAGTTTTACAAAATCTCGACAGCGGTATTGTATTTACGCCTAATGTGGATCACCTGATCAAATTACAATATGACAGTGAATTTTTCAATGTTTATAGCATTGCTGATTACAAGTTATGCGATAGTCAAATTTTAATTTACGCATCTCGATTTTTAGGTACATCAATCCAAGAAAAAATAGCAGGCTCTGATTTTTTCCCTGCATTTTATGAATATCACAAGAACAATGAAGAAATTAAGATATTTTTATTGGGAGGGAGTAATGATGTTGCCGTCAAAGCTCAAACTAGAATTAATAAGAAATTAGGAAGAAATATTGTTGTTGGTTCTTATTCTCCTTCTTGGGGATTTGAAAATAAGGAACAAGAGTGCAAAAAAATTGTGGCAATGATTAATAAATCCGGTGCGACAGTACTGGCGATCGGAGTGGGTGCACCAAAACAAGAAAAATGGATATATAAATACAAAAACAAGCTACCAAATATAAAAATATTTTTGGCAATAGGTGCAACTATTAATTTTGAAGCAGGTGAAATTGGAAGAGCTCCAAAATGGATGAGAGAAGTGGGCTTGGAATGGTTATATAGGTTGGCATCTGAACCAAGAAGATTATGGAAAAGATATTTGGTAGAGGACATACCTTTTTTTTGGTTAATTTTCAAACAAAAACTTAATTTATATAAAATGCCATTTACTGAAAATCAGATATCAGAATTTTATGAAATTAAAAAAGATTGTCCTAGTACGCAATAGTATTTTCACATCTTGCACCAGTTCTCACAGCCTCGAGACAGAGTTTCCAAACCCCCATTACCACCCTTCAAGGTTGTTAATAAGAACTAGAGCCAGAGGCTCTCCGAATCTTAGGGCGTAGCTCTTCGCGCGGGGTATGGTACAAGTGCAAGATAACGGTTATGCTTTTTGGGTGATTTAGCGTTCGAAGTCTATGCTTTTCAAGCAGTGATTCAGGGGAAAACTACACAAAATCTATAGCAGTCATTATGAAGGATAAACAAGAAGCTCAAGCCTTTACACTTATCGAACGTAGAGATCAATTACAAGACCTAAGATTAGTTGAAACAGATGATTTTGCTGAATTTAAAAAACGAGGATTGGATCTGCGTCCACTCGTGAGGATGTTTCAGCGGAATCTCCTTTTGATTACTAGCATTGCTGGTTTAGTGGCGACTATAACTATATATTTTGTCTTGTCATCTCCTCGCAACTATGAAGGTAATTTTCAGATTTTAGTAGAGCCTGTAACTTCTGAGGCTAAGCTGACCGATCCTTCTTTTATATCGCGTAATGGAGAAGTTAATAGCAATTCAAAAACTGATGTAAATTATCCATCCTTGCTTCGGGTTTTGCAGGGAACTGAGATGCTGGGGCGAATTGTTCAAAAAATTCAAGCCCGGTATCCTGAGGTTACTTATGAAAAGCTGAATCAGAATTTAGTAGTTCAACGTGTTGGTGAAGATTTACATAATTCGACTAACATTATAGAAGTTATTTACAAGGATTCCGATCCTGAAAAAGTCGAGTTTGTTTTGTCAGAAATTGCTAAAGAGTATTTAAGCTTCAGTCTTAACGATCGTAAAAAGCGTATTAACGCAGCTGTCAAATTCATTGATGCTCAGCTTCCCAAATTGCAACAGCAAGTGAGTACTCTAGAAGGTAATTTACAAAGATTTCAACAGAAGTACAAATTGAGCGATCCTGAAAGTCAAGTTGAAGAATTATCTCAGCAAGTTCGTGAAGTCGAAGCTCAGAAACTCAACGCCCAAAAAGATTTACAAGAGAATAAGCGGCTCTACGAGAGATTGCAACAACAATTAAGGCTAACGCCTGATGAAGCGCTGGCTGCTTCTACTCTTAGTCAAGAACCTCGCTATCAAGAACTACTAGGAGAGTTGAAGAAACTAGAGAGTGTGATGGCGATGGAAGCAGCAAGGTTTAGTGAAGAACACCCATCTTTTCAAAAGCTGCGACAACAGCAGCAAAATTTATCTCAGCTATTAAATCAGGAAGCCCAAAAGATTCTGGGGCAAAAACTATCCACTCAACAAGTAAATCCCCAATTACTAAATTTCCAAGATTCTACTCGTCTGGGACTAATCAAACAACTAGTTGATACTAGCAATAATATTCAAGTTTTAGAGAGTCGTCTTGGCGCACTTGCTCAGTCTGAAGCTTACCTGGCTCAGCAAGTAAAGCAGTTTCCAGTTAATATGCGCCAGTATAATGAATTGCGACGGCGACTAGAAATTGCCACCAAAACGCTCAACCAACTTTCAATACAGCGAGAAACCTTACAAGTTGATGCAGCGCAGCGGGAAGTACCTTGGGAAGTTGTTTCTCCCCCCAGAATACCGCGCGATGAAAATGGCAACTTGATATCAACAAAAAGTGACAATCTCAAGAAGATAGCTATGGGATTGGTTGCGGCTGGTGCATTGGGATTGGGAGCTGCAGCTCTCAAGGAGAAACACAGCGATGTCTTCTACACCTCTGAAGACATTGAAAATGAAATCAAATTACCCGTGTTAGAAGTGGTTCCTTGGAATGAAAATGCACAACGACATTCTTCAGAAATTGTCGGCGCCATGGAAGGAACTGAGGAAGATACTAAATTTTTGTCAGCTTTTGATTCCCTCTACGCCAGCGTTCGTTTTATTGCTGGTGCTCCTAAAACCCAATCTTTAGTTGTAACCTCGCCCGCACCTGGAGATGGAAAGTCAACTATTGCTTTGCATTTGGCTCAAGCTGCAGCCTATATGGGTAAAAAAGCTTTACTAGTTGATGCAAATTTCCGTCTGCCTCATCTCCACACTAAGCTAGGCTTGGAAAATGTGCATGGGCTAAGCAACATGATTTCTGAAGACCTGGCTCCTCGCCCAGCCAATACTCAGCTATCACGCATACAAAATAATCTTTTTGTATTGACCTCTGGCAAAATCCTACCATCCTCTACCAGGATGCTTGGATCTACTCAAATGCAGCATGTGATGGAGCAATTTCATCAAGCTTTCGATTTAGTGATTTATGACACACCTCATCTGCTTGGTTTTGCTGATACCTATTTTCTAGCCGAGCATACAGATGGAATATTGATGGTTGTGGGAGTTGGCAAAACCAAACGTTCTTTATTAACCAGGGCACTGCACCGCTTGCAAATGTTGCGCTTACCTGTTGTGGGTATAGTCGCTAATAATATCGAGACAAGTAAAAAAAGTTCATCTAGTTTTTCTAACTTACTCAAAGCCAAATCGTCGGCAGCTCCCAGTTCTTTATAAAAACCAAGCTAAACAAGAAAAGGTTCAACAGTAGTGACACTCAACCAGCTGGCGATCCGATATCTGGAAATAGTTTTGTTGGCGATCGCTTTCGGACTTTTCATTCCCATCTGTGTACTCTTGGTTGAATGTATTGCGGCCCTGTTTTCCCAGTACCAAACTGAGTGTGAAGACGCGCTTGTCTGTCAACCGAGAATCGACGTTTTAGTTCCAGCCCACAATGAAGCGGCAGGAATTACTGCTACACTGCAATCATTGCTACCACAGTTATCAGAACAGGATCGCCCGATCGTCATAGCCGATAATTGCCAAGATGAAACAGCTGCTGTAGCACAAAAGGCAGGTGCAATCGCGATCTCACGCCACGACCCCCAGCACTGCGGCAAGGGTTACGCTTTAGACTATGGTCTGCAACATATCGCAACTGATCCTCCCGAGGTAGTAGTGATGGTAGATGCAGACTGTATCGTTCATCCAGGAGCGATCGCTCGGATTGCTTGTTTGGCTAAAGCTACAACACGTCCAGTTCAGGCCTGTCTCTTAT
>JANZYY010000313.1 GCA_026419705.1 Fischerella sp. | reverse complement strand
AGTTGAAAACTGGGAAGTATTGCCTGTTGTCACTCACGGCCCTTATGACTACGGTGTGAATGGTCATAATTCTGAAGTTCAGGCAGTTGCTGTAAATAGTTAGTGGTTAGTGGTTAGTGGTTAGTGGTTTAAAAACCAAATACTAACTACTATCTACTAACTACTATCTACTAACTACTATCTACTAACAACTATCTACTAACAATTAAACAATATGGCGATCGCAACAACAACAAGTCCAGCCCATCACGAGGAACATAAGGATTTACGAGTTTGGGGATTGTTGACGTTTCTTGTGTCGGAATCCTTGATGTTTGGTGGTTTTTTTGCCACTTATTTGTTTTTCCGAGGAAGTGCCGAAGTTTGGCCGCCAGAAGGAACAGAAGTAGAGTTACTAGTACCGACAATTAACACCATCATTCTGGTTTCCAGTAGTTTTGTCATTCACTTTGGCGATGCGGCGATTAAGAAGAATAATGTCAAGGGAATGCGCTTTTGGTACATTCTCACCGCCATCATGGGCGCAATTTTCCTAGCTGGTCAGGTTTATGAATACATGACCTTGGGATATGGTTTGACTACCAACGTCTTCGCCAACTGTTTTTACATCATGACTGGGTTCCACGGTTTGCACGTTTTCGTGGGACTGCTGTTGATTTTAGGTGTATTGTGGCGATCGCGCCGTCCCGGTCACTATTGTGCGACTAAACACACTGGCATCGAAATGGCAGAAATTTACTGGCACTTCGTAGACATTATTTGGATTATTCTCTTCACACTGCTGTACATTTTGACTTTGTTTTAAGGGAAGAGTTAGTGGTTAGTGGTTAGTGGTAAACAATTAACTACTATCTACTATCTACTAACTACTAACTACTAACCAAGCAAAAGGAGATTTTTATGCAAATTGATGCAGAGAGATTTTCTTGGTTTCAAGTGCCAGAGGAAATTAAAAAGTTATTGATATTAGCAGCCGAAAACTGGGAAAACACATCACAGTCAGAAAAATATATGAATCAAGCTTTAGCCAAAACAGAAGACAACACAGAAGTTTTGGTAGCTGCATATAGATATTTTTACTATAAGAATAATTATCAAATGGCACTAAAAACAGCCATGAAAGTTATAGATAAAATTAAAGCAGCCGAGAAATTACCTGATAACTGGGAAAAACTCCAGCCAATATTGACCGATCGAAAAGAAGACCCGTCAATTAGACTCTACATCAATGCTTATGCAGCGTCAGGGTTAGTACTGGCAAAACTAGGAGAGCTAGAAAAAGCCAAGGAAATCAGTACCAAAGTTAAAAGTATTGATGATAAAAACGACTTTGGTGCTGGAATATTACTTGATATTTTGACTCGTCCGCCAGAAGAAGAGTGAGTCTTCCAAAACATGATTTTGGTTATAGGTTTAACTCATATCAGACGTAACTTATGAAACATAGAGATTGGCATGTCAATGGAGAAGGGCAATGTCAAGCTTGTAAATCTGTAAAAGTATGGAATTTATTGAGAGATAATTATCGCCTTTATCGATTTTTGACCGAATTAGAAGATATTCTCAACGATGTACAAGATCAAACCAGTCGTTTGCCACAAATTCAGATGCTAGTAAGGCGGTTACTTGTTAATTCTTATTGGGTGCAAAGCCGGCACTTAGAACCTTGTCCAAAAACTGGAACTGCGGTTTTACTCCTTTATGATGAATTAGGCTTTCCATTTACCGTGCAAACAGTCACATTCGCACCAGGCACAAAATCAAATATTCATAACCATGGTACTTGGGGAGTAGTAGCAGTCTTAAAAGGACAGGAGAAAAATACCTTTTGGTACCGAAACCCTAGCCGTGAATTTCCAGATAAAATTGAACAAACAGAACAACTAACTTTGTTACCGGGGGATATTATTAGCTTTACTCCTGATGCAATTCATTGTGTAGAAGCCGTTGGTGATGAACCAACTGTTACTTTTAATCTTTATGGCGAAACCGATCCAAAACAGCGATTTGAATATAATATATTGACTCATATGGCTAAAAATTTTTAATTAGTCAACAGCAATAATTTTTAACTACAAAATAATTAAATAAACAATTAAAATTTAATTATGATGAACAAGGTTATTTATTTAATTTAGTTCATCATTGATGAAGATTTAGGGATTATTAATCACACAGACACTCAGAAAAATATTCTTCTTTGTGTCTTAGTGTCTTGGTGGTTAAATTTTGCTCATCAACTCTTAGAACTATCAGGAGTTACTTAAATGGCAAGGGTGATTTTTTATGAAAAACCAGGCTGTAAAAACAATACCAAACAAAAAACTCTATTAACAGCCGCAGGTCATGAAGTGATAGCGTATAACCTACTAACAGAACCTTGGACTGTTGAACGTTTGCGTTCATTTTTTAGCGATCGCCCTGTCGCCGAATGGTTTAACCGCGCCGCTCCCCGCGTACAATCAGGCGAGATAGTTCCAGAAAACATAGATGACCAAACAGCCTTGATGTTGATGATCAAAGATCCGCTGTTGATTCGCCGTCCTTTGATGGAAGTAGGCGATCGCCGTGAAGTAGGTTTCGATGCAGAGAAAATTGACGCTTGGATCGGCTTACAGCCAAAAGATGCGACTCTCAAAGAAATAACAGAAAAGCTGATGAACCAAGATCTACAAACCTGTTCCCACAAGCACGGTCAGCACTAGGGATTAGGGACTGGGGACTAGGTAGGTTAGGAGAAGAATCTTCTCCCAATACCCAGTACCCAATCGCCAATCACCAATACCCTATGCCCAGATCTGGAGGAGCAATCAAAAACTCAGCAACGAGGCACACCGGCATACCATGGCCGCCCGGCTATCCACACCAAGCTTGGCAAAAATCCGGCGTAAATGGGTAGAGACTGTCCATTCACTAATGTGAAGTTGGCTAGCAATTTGCTTATTCGCTCGTCCTAGCGCTACAAGTTTGATAATCTCTAGTTCCCGAGCAGTTAAGATATCGATAATATTTTGATTAGTATCTGGTAGAGAATTATTAACTTCTACAATCGCACAAAGCTGTCCATCGACTTCAAACTTACCAATCTCTAAACTCCATAACAAGTGGAGAAAAGGAGTTAAATGCTTTGTAAAATTTTCACTGCTATTTCTAAAACAAATAACTAAATAGTGATGATTATTAATGCGGAAATCGTCAACAACACTAGGAGATACAGGATTATCTGCTCTCTCAACAGGGGAAGATTGGTTTTGCTGGCCTCCCATGAGAACACCTCTGGCACAAGCCAATAGACAAATTAAATCAAACCAGATGGAGTTCTGGCTAATGTCATGGTTAGCGCTCCTTGACTCAAGATTAATAGATCAGCTGTTATATGTTGCTTAATCTTCTAATTTTTTAGTCAAAACTCCAAACTATGCTGCTCTAGCGAGAAAATAGGTGTATATTTTCTGAGATTTGGAAAAATATAGTTTTTGCGTTGGTACAGCTTCAAGAATATACCAGCCATAACTGGCTGTGATTTTCAAAAGTATTTTTCGAAGTCTAACCTTTTTATTTTAGGGAAAACCATCGCACATCAACAGTACCCTTTGAGGGTACTATTACTACGAATGTTTTCACATTTATTTGAGTCTCAAATCTGATACCAGAATCCTTGAGCTTCTTGCCATGGATTTGTGGTTAATATAGCTTGTTCTGCGTGGTCATGCATATCAGGGGAGCCATTGTCCGGAGCTGGAGCGATTCTATCGCAGAGACCAAAAGTAGATGGCATGACTAGGTGAAGGACAACCAAGTGCAGTCCTGCCCATAGCAATTTGGAGAGTCCAGCCTGAACAATTAATCTACGGAGATTGTCTCGTTCTATGGTAGCGATCGCATCCAACGGATTAATTTGCTGACAGGGAATTCCCCAGCTTGCCAATGCAGCACAAATACCAGGAGATCGATCGGTGCTGTTGTTTTGGAGTGGTTGATAGGTGAGGATGAACGCGGTTCTGAGGGCAACAGCTAATGCCGCAGTATCCCGGAATGCTGAGATCAGGATGTCGCCAGCAACCGCATTCCGATTCAAACAAGTATCGAGGGAACGAGTCAGAGATTCCCAACGATCGCGGATCTGTGGATCTGCACTCCTGGGAAGAAAGGATTCGCTGGGGCGATCGCCAATCCAAAAAAGGTTAAGGCTGATTGGATCGGTCGCCATCCGAGTATATTCCCAAACATGTAACGCCTCGATGATCCCTGTCGAGCAGCAGGTGCAATATCTGCTGTTGTTTCAGAAGCGGCTCTCGTCAACACCGATTCTGGTTGCTGTACATAGAAGCGGGTATTATCCAGAATGTGCCAAAGTTCTCGCACCACCCACAAATCCATGACTTCTCCCAATTGTTGGGTGAGAGACAACCCGTAATTAGATAAAACAAGACTGGGGTCGAGAACACAGGTTAAACGTTGCTGACTCAATGTTATGGATATATTTGGTGATAGAGTTGCCATAGTCTTTCACCTGCTTTGATTGGAAGGAGCGATCGCCAAAGAGCGTGTTGTAGATATCCAACAAAAGTGCCTTAAGGAGCTATTGAGCGTTCAGGCGAACCGCACGATCTAAATTGATTGTGCTTAAGGCTTGCCCTAATCCATCCAAGTAAAGCTTTATATTTGCACCCCAGATGTCCAAAAGGACGATTGTTGCTCCAGGTCTCTGTGGCTGTTACTGCTAATTTCCAGAACGAAGCCGATCGTAGTGCTGCATATATCTGATGATTTTGTTTGTGTATCCTGGAGTTCGGTCATACTTGAATTGCACGGCGCACATTAACAAATTAGATACCTGCTTGCGGATGTCTTCTAAAGGAGGTGGATCGGGGCACTTCCACCACTGGCATCCTTTACCTTTAAATCTCCAACGCTTCCATTCCTTAATTGCTTCGTTGATCAGGGCTTGTTTAAGCCCCTCTATGTTCCATTTATTTGTGATGAAGTATGTATTCCGAATATCATTAATGTTCATGTGCGTTAATTTCGCAAGTTCATTAGCTAAAGTATCTCCGTCAAGTCCTTTCAAGCAGGATGCTGCTGCTGTTCGTACGCTATATCCTCCAGAAAAAATTAATGCTCGTTGATAATGTTCTGGTGCCATCCAATTTTTGGGATTTCCTGAAGCAGTAGCATATTCCACAGCTTTTAGGACAGTGACATGACCAGCGTTATAGGCTGTTGTGACCCAACGAACCATAGTTTCCTTATCGACAGATTTAAGATCAATCCCAAGAGCTTTAAGGCGAGGTCCCAGCCATTGGTCTCGAAAATTTTTGAATTTCTCAGTTCCATCACGGATGCTAACTTCAGGATCGAACTGATCCTTTGTTCTTTCTGCTTGCATTAAGCCCTTATATCCACTAGGAGCTTCTTTGCAAGGGTCTCCTCCTGATTCCGCTGCAATAATGCCTCTGACAATGTTAGAGTCAACTTTTTTTGCCAAAGCAATCCGATCAATGATGTCATCATACTTTGCAATAAGACTAACAATATTAGGATCTACCTTAGTACCTGTTGAAGCTACAGAGATGGGTATAGGTGTGCGCTTAGTCGATAATTTGGCCAGAGTTGGTCGAACTAAATGATCTCGAATCCGTATCCACTGCTGCTTCTCATCAGATGTCAAAGGTTGGTTTTGTCTACTTGGGTGACGCTGAGCAAAGAAAACCATATCCGTCAGCTTGTTCACATCGCGATTGCCCAGTAGCAACGAAAGTCCAATTGCCAGAGACCATGCCCCTTGACGCAATGCATCTTGAAGCTGTTGGGACAAAGAACTGCTGGAAGTTTGAGAAAGGGGGGATTTCTGTGCAGCTTGCCCTAGCCCCTCACCTATCAATATGTACATGGAGCCTCCTTGTCCTCTGGAATCTGTAAGCTTAATTTTGCTATATGAATATGACCTGATGCACTGGAAATACATGCTGTTGAATGGATACACTAATTCTTTAAAGTGATGACAAACAACTTCTGCGAGTTAATCTGGTTTCTGCTCCTGCATACTCCTTAAGCATTCCGGAGCCAATATCTACATTTACAAGAGCACCATGTAATACCATTTCTGGTGATGGTTTGATAGCTTTCTTGATATACTTCAAAAACAATTTTCGAGATTCTTTTGGCACCTTAAGAA
>JANZYY010000312.1 GCA_026419705.1 Fischerella sp. | reverse complement strand
AGATGTGTATAAGAGACAGGCTTGTACGCGTGCCTGTCCTTACTGTGATATTGACTTTGAGAAAAAACCCAAACCCCTAGATCCTAACGAACCTGCACGACTGGCAGAAGCTGTGCGTCGGATGAAACTAAATCATGTGGTGATTACTTCTGTAAACCGCGATGATTTGCCGGATGGGGGTGCATCGCAGTTTGTTCGTTGTATTGAAGCAATTCGGGCTATCTCATCCCAAACGACTATCGAAGTATTAATTCCCGATCTGTGCGGTAACTGGGAAGCATTGGAGTTAATTTTGCAAGCCCGACCAGAAGTTCTCAACCACAATACAGAAACGGTTCCACGCTTATATCGCCGCGTCCGTCCCCAAGGCAATTACAATCGCACCCTGGAATTACTCAAGCGATCGCGCCAACTTGCCCCGGCAATCTACACCAAATCCGGGATAATGGTGGGACTGGGCGAAACCGATGCAGAAATTCGCCAGGTCATGCAAGATTTGCGAGCAGTGGATTGTGATATTTTGACAATTGGACAATATCTCCAACCCAGTCAAAAACACTTGAAAGTAGATGTATTTGTCCACCCAGATCAATTTGCTGCCTGGAAAGCGTTTGGAGAAGAATTAGGATTTTTACAAGTTGTTTCTTCTCCCTTGACGAGAAGCTCATATCATGCAGAACAAGTCAGGGAATTGATGGAGCGTTATCCGCGTAAATGAGGATGGGGGTGATGGGGATGATGGGAGAATAACCACCAACCACCAACCACTAACCACCAACCACTAACTCTTGATCCTTGACAAATGACAAATCCAAAATCAGTAGCAATTCTAGGTGCGGGTGCTTGGGGGAGTGCTTTGGCAAATTTGGCGACAGCCAACGGTCATAAAGTGCGCATTTGGTCGCGTCGGGGCTCGGAAACTTTGGCAGCAGTGCTCAAAGGAGCAGATATTATTCTGTCAGCTGTTTCGATGAAGGGTGTCAGAGATGTCATTTCTCAAGTACAGTGTTTGCCTTTGTCCTCAGAGATAATTTTTGTCACAGCAACAAAAGGTCTAGATCCTGAAACTACATGTACACCATCGCAAATTTGGCAACAAGCTTTCCCCAAAAATCCAATAGTCGTTCTTTCTGGTCCAAATTTATCTCAAGAAATTCAACAGGAATTACCAGCAGCAACAGTAGTGGCTAGCAGCATCACCAGTGCTGCGGAAGTGGTACAGTTAATGTTTTCTTGCAATCGCTTTCGGGTTTATACCAACGCCGATCCCTTAGGAGTGGAACTGGGGGGAACGCTGAAAAACGTGATTGCGATCGCCGCTGGTGTATGTGATGGTTTGCAATTAGGAACCAATGCTAAAGCTGCTTTAGTCACCCGTGGTCTGACGGAAATAATTCGCATCGGTGTCCATTGGGGTGCAAAGCAGGAAACATTCTATGGTTTGTCTGGTTTAGGCGACTTGCTTGCTACTTGCAATAGTCCTCTGAGTCGCAATTACCAAGTTGGCTACCAACTCGGTTGTGGCAAAACCCTCACAGAAATTCTGACTCACTTACAAGGAACCGCTGAGGGAGTTAATACCACTAAGGTTTTGATGCTGAGATCAAAGCAGCAAAATATTTCCATGCCTATTACCGAGCAAGTGTATCGCTTACTCCAAGGTGAAGTCACGCCTCGACAGGCTCTCTTAGAACTGATGCTACGAGATATTAAGCCGGAATATAACTACTAAATTTGTTAGTAGTTAGTAGTTAATGGTTAGTAGTTGTCCTTCCCACCAACCATTAACTACTATCCACTAACCCTTACCAATTCCCAACAAACCCTGACGAAAAATTGCCAAACCTTCAGGAAATTACCTGCATAGTTATGTAGATATGACTATGCCTGCGATTAACAAGTTTTCTACTGAATGTATGTTTATACCACGTTACAAAAGTAACAGTCAAGATAATTTCAAGTTTAAATCTTGACCGAGAGATTTGCGACTTCTAGTCAGGCTTTGCCTTTGAATAGCCATTGGTTCAACAGGGAAATAAGCCGAGCAGCTGAGGTTGGGAGATGTAAAAAAAATAAAACCAGTAGTTTTTTCAAAAAAACCTGTAAGGTCAGCATAAACCATGTTAGTTCTTCGTAAATCACGGGAACAATAGCAACAGTTGATTAGCTGATCCTTCGGGAACTCCACGAGAAGCCGCCCGGAGGGTGTCTACACAGTCGCCTACGGAGGGCCAGCGCGGTCTACCTATTGGGAAGCCGTTGCGTGTCTATGGGGAGGCACGGCTACCTCAAGCGTCCGCACATAGAGGAGGCGCGTGTTCGGGTAAGGATTCTCCTGTGTCCGGACTTTCAGTGCCGTCGCCGTGGTTTCCCCCATCAGCAAATAGCGTTGCAAACTCTCCTGCAGCACTGATTCACCGTCATCTATTGTTACCTGGAGCCATTGAGACGATCCTTATGCCAGCAACATCTTTTTACGCAGATGCCGCCTACGAATCCCAACAATCCCCCCAAATGTTCGATCCGGATTTGACATTCGATGAAACCGCACTGCCGACGGACGATCTGGAAGAGTTGGAGATGAATGCTTCCGATCCGGCTAGCTTTGCTGTTGGTACAAACCGTCGCAGCACAGACTTGGTACGTCTATATCTTCAGGAAATTGGTCGGGTTCGGTTGTTAGGGCGGGATGAAGAGGTTTCAGAAGCTCAAAAAGTTCAGCGCTACTTGCGGATGCGGATAGTTTTGTCTAATGCTGCCAAGCAAGGAGATGAAATACTTATACCCTATCTACGAGTAATTGAAATTCAGGAGCGTCTGGCATCAGAACTGGGACATCGTCCTTCTATAGAACGGTGGGCTAGTGCTGCAGGTGTAGACGTGTTCGAACTCAAGCAAATTCTAGGACAGGGAAAACGGCGCTGGGCTGAAATTGCTAAGTTGACTGTGGAGGAACTGGAAAAAATTCAAAGTGATGGACTCCAGTCCAAAGAACGCATGATTAAGGCAAACCTCCGTCTAGTTGTATCCGTTGCTAAAAAGTATCAAAATCGCGGTTTGGAATTGTTAGATCTCGTCCAAGAAGGAACTCTGGGCTTGGAGCGAGCAGTAGAGAAATTTGATCCAACCAAAGGTTATCGCTTCAGCACTTATGCTTACTGGTGGATTCGTCAAGGAATCACACGGGCGATCGCTACTTCTAGCCGCACAATCCGCTTACCTGTTCACATTACAGAAAAGCTGAACAAAATCAAAAAAGCTCAACGTAAAATTGCCCAAGAAAAAGGTCGCACTCCAACTCTGGAAGATCTGGCACTAGAGTTAGAAATGACACCTGCTCAAGTACGGGAAGTTTTACTCAGGGTGCCTCGCTCCGTTTCTCTAGAAACTAAAGTTGGTAAAGATAAAGACACAGAATTAGGTGAATTGCTTGAAACCGACGGCGTTACGCCAGAGGATATTTTAATGCGAGAATCTTTACAAAAAGACTTGCAAAATCTTTTGGCAGATTTAACAAGTCGTGAACGAGATGTAATTCTGATGCGGTTTGGACTAGCAGATGGTCATCCTTACTCGCTAGCAGAAATTGGACGTGCTCTTGATTTATCGCGAGAACGAGTACGCCAAATTGAATCCAAAGCATTGCAAAAGCTACGCCAGCCGAAGCGGCGCAATCTGATCCGCGACTATTTGGAGTCTCTTAGTTAGTCAATGGTTTATTGTTGATTGTTGATGGTTGTTAGTTAGTGGTGCTTCCAAACAACTAACAACTAACAACCAACTATTTTTGATCCCCGTTCTTAAAACCTCTCATTAACTTATGGCAAATTATTTGCATTTATATCGAATATATCGAACTGCAACTAAAACGCATCTTTGTTCAGAAGTTTTTCAGTACGGGGATCGCATTCATGCCTATTTGCTGTTAATCTTTCATGGCTTGTTCTATAGCATTTAGTAAATATTCGCAATAAACAATCTTTGTTGCAAATAACCCTCAAGTTTTGCTATATTCTCAGCTGACAAGGTTTGTTGAGAAAAATTAGTATGACGGTCTATACAGCTTCCTCGCTCAAGGCAGAGCTTAACGAACGTGGCTGGCGATTAACTCCCCAGCGAGAGACAATTCTACACATTTTTCAGGATCTTCCGCAAGGTGAACATCTCAGCGCAGAAGATTTGTATCATCGACTAGAAGCCAATGGTGAAGGAATCAGCCTGTCAACAATTTATCGTACTCTCAAATTGATGGCACGGATGGGAATTTTGCGGGAATTAGAGCTGGGAGAAGGTCATAAACATTATGAATTGAACCAACCCTATCCCCACCATCACCATCATCTTATTTGTGTAAGGTGCAACACAACTATAGAGTTCAAAAACGACTCTATATTAAAAATAGGTACGAAAACTGCTCAAAAAGAAGGTTATCAACTCCTTGATTGCCAATTGACAATTCATGCAGTTTGTCCTAAATGCCAACGGGCATTGCTACCGATGTAGCACCTGGATTGTTAGTTGGGGCAGGTGCTGACATTGATTGATACAGGGGAAAGTTTGAGTAATTTTCAGTTGGCAGTGAGCGTATACAGGCAAGCGGATGCTTTATGGCTCAGACAAGGGAGAGTTATGGGAAGGGGAGTGGCAAGACTTGCAAGACATGGAAGTATGGAAGTAATTTCTCTCCCTTTGCTTGTCCTGCTCATCCTTGCTTTGATTTGAAAATAACCGAATGATATTCTAGAAGCTGCCGCTGCTCACGTCACTGAGACTAATGCCGTAAAACTCTTGAGCTTGTTTAATTGCTCGTCTGGTATCATCCCCCATCACTCCATTGAGGGGTCCTTTATAAAAGCCACGCGTTTGCAGCCGTCTTTGAATCTCTAGAACATTAAACTCACTTTTACTTTTGGAAGTAGGGTTGACCGCACTGTGTAACTTAGCTCGGGTAGTCGGACCTGCAACACCACTCACTGTCAAGTAATTATCAGCTTGAAACCGCCGTACAGCCTCTGCGGTGTAAGGACCGTAATAACCATTTGGCTCTCCCTGTAAATATCCAGCTTTAATTAACTGTTGCTGAAGAACTCTGACTGCTTCACCGCGATCGCCTATATCAAGATGATCTCCATTTTTAACTTTTTTGGGTGTTTCGTCTCCACTACTGACACCAACTGGTGGTAGTTTACGGAGTGTTGCTGGTCCAACAATACCGTCAACGTCTAAATTGTAGGCCTGTTGAAAACGCTTCACAGCTTCTTCGGTGATTGGACCAAATATTCCTGTTGCTTTACCGTAATAATAACCAGCTATTCGCAATCGTTCTTGTAGAGTTCTGACTGCTTCGCCTTCGTCGCCTTTGCGCAAAAAATTGGAGCTACGGCGTTTAGTCATAACATTACTGCTTGTTCGAGTTTCAGTACTGACAGTATTGAGTTTTGGAGTTTGGGTACTCGCTGTACTGGTTTTTTTACCTTGACGACTTACTATACCTTGCTGCCAGCGATCTAATTTTTGTAAAGTAGTTGCACCTGCAATACCGTTTACTTTTAAGCCAGCAGATCTTTGGAAGCGCCGGACAGCGGCTTCAGTGTTAAAGTCATAGACTTGTGTAATGGGGGCTTCATAAAAACCTGCGTTTTTTAATCGTTGTTGCAAGTAGCGGACAGAAGGACCTCGATCTCCTCTTTCTAGTGCAAAGGCACCACCAACTACACTCAGAATTGATAATGTCAGAATAAGAGGGAGCATATGCTTCCAAGCTTTGCTAGAAAGACGTCTCCACTCAGGTGCTGGTGTATTCTTTAACAAATAGTTAAAGGAAACCAATTCACTGGATGGAGATTCTTCGTATGCAAAAGCTACGTGCAAATACGCAAGATTGTCCATAGATTTTTCCTACACCACTTTCATACGTCAGGTTATTTTTGTTCTATAATCGCTTCGGCTTGATGAACTAAGTTTCTCAGACGTTCTAGTGTCAGTGTACTTACATCCTGCCATAAACCGCGTTTGTTTGCTTCTAATAATCTCTCAGCAATATCACGCAGTGCATGGGGATTTTTACTCTGAATAAATTCACTGACAACGGCATCGAATAAGTACACCTGTGCTATCCCCTCATACATGTAATCTTCCACACAT
>JANZYY010000030.1 GCA_026419705.1 Fischerella sp. | reverse complement strand
CTCGTGTGTGGGGAGTACCCCTGTCAAGGAGTGAGTCTTGGAAATAGATTTTTCTTGGTGTCCCAGTGTCTTGGTGGTGAAAAAAGAATGATTGAAACACTAAGATACTAAGACACTAAGATTTGGATTTGTTTTTTACTCACCTTGACAGGGCGAGTGGGCGAAGTTAGTCGCTCGTGACTTGGTTGTAATGTCTTTGAGTGCGATCGCTCTGGTGTATTTAAAAAGATTCATCCCCATTTGAGTTATAAGTAAAAGTTTTGAGGAACTTGTGAGGAGAGGTTAGGAAAGGATGACAAGTTATTGCTTTGCACGCCGATCTGTCTACAGCAATGTCTTTACTGAGGCGATCGCGCTAAAGCGCCTTATTTTTGCAGTGGTTACAGGTGGGATAAAAAAAGAGCAGGCTTAACATTCCTTCCTTGAGCTACCTCATAGAATGTTTCATAGATTTTTGACACATTGAGGATAGCATCAATTCAAACAGGTCAAACAAATGACCAATACCACTCTCGATTTCCAAAACGCTCCTGGACACCAAGTTTTAGCAGCAGCAGGTAAAAAATATTTGCGTCCCGGCGGAAGATCGGCCACAGAGCAATTATTTGAATGGGCTGATTTTCAACCAGGTGAGACTATTTTAGAGTTAGCTTCCAGCTTTGGTTACAGTGCGATAAATATTGCCAAACGTTACAATCTCAAAGTGGTAGGTGTAGAAAAAAATCCTGAAAGTGTAGCGCGTGCACGTGCCAATGTTCATGCTGCTGGTTTAGAAAATCAAGTCGAAATTATTGAAGGCGATATTTTTCACTTGGAGGTTATACCAGGAAAGTTTGATTATGTTTTGGCAGAAGCAATTCTCACCATGCAATCTCCTCTAGAAAAAGCCAAGATTTTAGCTGGAATTCACAATAAACTCAAACCAGGTGGTAAATTTTTCTGTCATGAATTATTAGCCCGCGACAAAGAAGAAGAAATTCATTCTGAGTTAGCAGAAGTAATTCGAGTTAATTCTACACCCTTATCGGAATCTCAATGGATTGCTGCTTGTGCCACAGCCGGATTGCAAGTACAGAAACATCAAACCGGGCCAATGATGTTATTGCATAGGCGGAGAATGTTGCAAGATGAAGGCGTAGCCAACACAATTCGGATTTTATGGAATATTTTGACACAAGAAACCATCCGCAAACGTGTTTTAGAAATGCGCCGTGTTTTCCATAAATACCGTCATGAATTAGGCTATATCATTTTCTGTGCAGCTAGTGGAGAATAAGGAATGGAAGATGGCCAGATAGGGAGAATAACCACTAACCACTAACCAATGTACAGACGTGCCATGGCACGTGTGGTACAACCACTAACCACTAACCACTAACAAACAACAAACAACAAACAACAAACAACAAATTTTAACGATGCAATCAACACTTAAAATTTTCACCCAACACTTAGATTTATCTCAAAATCAAGTAGAAACTCTACTTTCAAAGACACTAAATGAGTGCCTGAATTCACCAGAATTTCAACAACAGCTAGACAGCTTAGACATAAATTTAATGAGGGAAACTTTGCCTACAGCAGGAGAAGTTTTGGCTAAAGAACTACCGTCTTTTTATGATTGGTTAAAAAATGAGTTAAACGTTGAGCGTGTTCCTGATAGTCCAGAACATACAACAAATTGGGTAATTAATTTCGTTAACAATCAGGAAAACCTAACTCACTTGGTTGAGTTACATCGTCCCGTACCTCATCCGGCTTTAGAAACTGCAATTCCCCGTTTAGTAGAATTGTTTGACGCAGTAAAAGACTGGCAGGTTAAAAAGGAATGGCAAAAGGCGATCGCGATTCTTTGTTTACCTTTAGTTGTCGATGCACGGGAACGAGAAAAGTATTCTGTAGCAGTCTGATCAATATTTATCCTGCAAAGGGATGAAGATAATGACTAAATCAAGCATCAATACACCCAGCAATATCCAAATAATAAACAAATCCAATCCCCAAGCGTGGTATCGTCCGACATTTTCTCCAGAACATGGAGTCTACGTTGTATTGCTAGTTTCTTTTCTGATTGGTGCAGCCGCTGCACAAGCTTGGACATTATCAACAACTTTAGCTTTTTTATGTGCCTTTTGTGGTTTCCAAGCTGAACATCCTTTAGTAATGCAAATTAAGCAGCGTCGCACACTGAAGCCGCGTTTGCTTTTTTGGGGTGGGTTGTATGCTGTAATTTCTGGCGGGATTGCAATTTGGCTTTACCTCAGCTATCCAGTTGTCTTGTGGATTTATGCAGCTGCATTAGCTGCTTTAATTATTGATACTTTCTCTGTTGTACAAAGAGAGCAAAAATCTGTTTTCAATGAGCTAATCACCTTTGCTGCGGTTTGTCTTTCTACTCCCTTCGCCTACGCTGTCACAACTGGCGTTATTTCCTCCAGTGTCATGGGATTATGGGTGCTCAACACCCTTTTCTTTGCTAGTGCTATTTTCACAGTTAAACTGCGAAAACCTAAAACCATTTCTGTAATTCCAGGAATAATTTATCATGCAGTGGCAACCCTAATTGTCTTCTTCCTTCATTGGCTAGGTTGGTTATCGACTGCAGCAGTTTTCGGCTTTGGATTGGCACTAATGAAATTTGGCATTGTTACCTTGAATCAAGAATGGTATCGCACTGCCAAAATTCAAGTTGCAGCGATACTAGAAAGTACAACAGCCTTTGCATTTCTGACAATTGTTACCCTCTCAGTTCTGCCCGCACGCTTAATAGCTCTTTCACCAAATGTATGATTTGGCTGCTTTTTATTTGAATCAAAATTTTGGGAAACTTACCAAAGTTTTGGAGGTTTGGCTATGACCAATACTACCTTAGTTGATGCCGATATTGTCATCGCTTCAAAAAGGCAATCGCTCAGTTTACCTGCTTGGCTAGTATTAATCTGCATCGTTGCTTTTAGTGTTTTATTAGCAGCGGGGGCTGTTATTTGGAAAAACGCTCCTCCTATACCAGAATTGGTGCGTTCTCCCCAGCAAGAAATCATCTTCACGAAGCCAGAAATTCAAGCCGGCCAAGAGACCTATTTAGCTCGTGGTGGTCAACACGTTGGTAGTGTTTGGGGTCACGGAAGTTATCTCGCACCAGATTGGACAGCTGACGTACTTCATCGTTGGGGACTAGCCACCGCTGGAGTACTATATAACGATAATCCGAATTTTTCGCAAGCTGATTTAGAAGCATTACCAGCACCAGAAAGAGCAAGTTTAGAAGCCCAAGTCAGTGAACAATTTAAAACCAATCGTTACGACCCTGAAACTCACGAATTAATCCTGACAAATGCCCAAACGCAAGCATTAAAAAAGGTCTTCCAAGACTATCAACAACTATTAGCTCACGGCTCTGCAATTCACTCAATACCTGATGGCTGGTTTAAAGATGATACGCAAATTCACAACGTTACATCCTTCTTTGCATGGACAGCTTGGGCAGCAGCAGCAAATCGACCAAACGCCCCTTTTTCTTATACTGCAAATTGGCCTCACGACGATCTAATTGGCAATCAAGCACCAGGGCAATTTATTATTTGGTCGATTGTCTCAGTCATCATTTTAATTGCAGGAATTGGTGTATTTCTATTTATCTACCTTACTCAGGAAGAAACTGGTGAAATTCAGCCAGTTCCAGCACGTCCGGCTGTACGAATTCCTACCCCTAGCCAAAAAGTCACTTCGCTATTTTTTGGCGTAGCGATGACGATGTTTTTGGTGCAAATTATCATGGGGATGTTCACAGCACACTATGCTGTGGAAGGGGAAGGATTTTACGGAATTCCTCTAATGAATTTCTTGCCCTATGCCGCTTCTCGCACCTGGCATTTACAACTAGCTGTGTTCTGGATTGCTACTTGTTGGTTAGCAGCCGGACTTTATTTTGCACCCCGTTTCGGCGGTATTGAACCGAAATTTCAAGCCCTTGGTAATACTTTTTTACTCCTAGCCTTAGCCCTTGTTGTCGCTGGTTCGATGGTTGGTACTTGGCAGGCGGTAACGGGAGTTTTAGACGTCAAAAATAGCTTTCTTTGGGGACACCAAGGCTATGAATATATTGAATTAGGAAGAGTATGGCAATTACTGCTTATCGGTGGCATGATATTTTGGCTGTGGTTGATGTATCGTGCTTTCAAACCTGCCTTGCAAAAAGAGAAAAACCCCACCGGTTTGAGTCACTTTTTCCTCTACAGTGCGATTACAATTCCTTTGTTTTATTCAGTAGGTTTGGCATATACAAATCGCACACCTTTAAGTATTGCTGAATATTGGCGCTGGTGGGTAGTTCACCTCTGGGTAGAAGGTTTCTTTGAGGTATTTGCTACTGTCGTTATTGCTTATTTATGTAGTGAATTGGGTTTCCTCAAGAAATCTTCGGCTTTGCGTGCGACTTACCTGACCACAATTTTGTATTTGGGTAGCGGCGTCATTGGCACATTGCACCATTTATATTTCTCCGGTACGCCCTCATTTATTGCTGCAATGGGAGCAGTATTTTCAGCTTTGGAAGTGGTTCCTCTGACGTTAATTGGTTTTGAGGTATTGAAGACTTTGAAAATATCTCAAGAAGCAGAAGGATTTTATCGCTGGCCTCTCCGCTTTTTTATCGCTACCTGTTTTTGGAATTTAGTCGGTGCAGGTATCTTTGGTTTCTTAATTAATCCTCCGATTGTTCTCTACTATTCGCAGGGTTTAAATACCACGCCAATTCACGCCCATGCTGCTTTATTTGGGGTGTATGGCTGTTTAGCATTAGCACTGATGCTATTTGCTCTGCGGGAATTTGTACCAGAGAACGCTTGGAATGAATGGCTACTGCGCTTTTCTTTTTGGATGATTAACGGTGGTTTAGTAGGAATGTTAGTTTTGGGATTAATTCCCAATGGTTTCTATCAGCTAGTAGAATCTATTAATCACGGTACTTGGTTTGCTCGCAGTGCGCAAGTAATTAGCAGTCCTTGGATGCGCTGGACAGTATGGTTGCGAATTCCCGGTGACATCATTTTTGCCATTGGCGCTGTGGCCATGTTTGTATTTACTGTGAGGGCAATTATCGCTATTTTCCGCTTTCCAGTTAGGTCTATGCAACCGGAGTAGAGACCGATAAGGTTCAGTTAAGGTTGTGACCCTCCTTGGGTCTGTTTTCAAACTCTGGGATCTCCCCTAACCCCCCATAAAGAAACAGGGCCGTTTCATTCTAAAAAGGAAAAATCTAAATTTCTCCAACCTCTGAAATTCTTTGTGCTCTTTGCGTCCTACCCTACGGTCAGCCGCTGCGCGTCTAGGTGGTTCGTTTATACAGATATTTTCTAGGTGGGAAGGGATGAATCTATTTTTTCTCCAGAGAATGAAACAGCCCTGCTAGGGTATACGGGATCTGAAGTTTAGGGACGCACTTACGCCAGTTACCAGCACCAGAAGCCAAAGAAAAGGCGATCGCAGCTAAGCAAAGCAGAAGAAGTGTCAGCACAACTTATGTATATTCTCTTCCCAATTAGCTCCATCGAAAGGCACAATTTCAAAGTTCGACACCACATCACCATCTAGACAACGAATATTAACATCAATGCTGTCGGGGTGACTGCGAGGAATATAAAAGGAATGTATTCCACAAACGCGGCAAAATTTATGCTGAGCAACTCCTGTGTTAAATCTGTAGGTTGTTAACTGCTCTTCGCCTTGTAGTAATGTAAATTGATCTCGCGGCACAATTAAATGCAAAAAACCCTTTTTTCTACAGATTGAACAATTGCAATCATCGGCTTTGTGTGTGTTAACTACTACCCGAAAGCGCACTGCGCCACAATGACATCCACCCTCGTAAGTCACGGGTTCTTTGATATTATCTGTCATGTTAAGTTCTCTCAAAAATCACCCTCTCTCACTTTTGTAAATTTGCTTGTTCTTGCAACCAAGGGTCTACTGGTTGTCCGTCTTTACGACGCAATTCAATTTCCACTACCATTACTTGTTTGGAACCAGGAGGAGCGGGTTTTTGATGGAAAATAATTTCATAATCTGTGGGGTTGTGACCCCGTTCTTTCAACCATTCTTGCACTTTGGTTGTGGCAAAAAAACCTTGCCCTTGTTCAAACATGCGAGTAATCTGCATTTGTAGCGAGTAAGGATTTAATCTACCCATTTTTTGCTGTCTTCGTTAAGTAATATAAAGTAAGTCAATACCTAATTTTATGTTATCTCTGTTATGAGCTTAATATTAATAAAAGCTATTTGTCTCCTTTTTCCTTTAAAATCACCCAAAATTCTATATTTTTTCCAACTTTAGATAGATTGACTGTCTCTTGAACAAAAGATAATTTATTATTGTGCTCTTCTATCTTTTTGCCGTTCAAACTGTTCAACACATCTTGTGTATAAAATTTGATGACTGAGAGCTTGCATCTTTTTCCAGAAGAGCCAGACGCTCTTAATTCTTGTTACCAGGTTGAACGCCTCCTGGCAGTTGTAACCGGTGTAAGATTTTGAAATGACAGAGTAGTCTTGTTTTGAATCTCAAATAGTGTTTTCTGGAGGCTGGAGCTTAAGTTTAGACTTTGTTCCTTGTTTTCCAATGACGCAAACCCAAGATTAGATGTGTGGTGTGATTTGATGAACTCTAAGCGTTTTCTGATATCTGCGCTGACACTTTTCACCTTCTTAGGAACAGTGCTAGCTGTAGAAGCACAGCAGATTAATCCCCATCAACTGCTACTGGCTCAAACTGATGATGAGCTGAGTGAATACTATAACAGGGGTTATGAGGCTGGTTTATCAGATGCCCTAGCTGGAAAGACTTATAATCCCTTTGCGGAAAGCCGTAAATTATCTGCTACTTACTCGCGCGAGTATAAGCGGGGTTACGCCGAGGGATACAAGGCAGGCGATCCTAATTGGGGTTATAATTCAGATTCTAGTTCGGGTTATGATTCTGGTGAACCTATTCAAGGACTCTGGTAAAAATCCGAACGTTGCACTGTTTTGCCAAACCAAATGAACCTGGGCGTTATCCGTTGAAAGTTTATTTTTTGGAAAAGGGAGTTGGAAGTAACATCCCTTTTTGATTGTGCGATCGCTCTTTGCGTTAACCGAGGTGAAGCAACAGCAGAAGCTAAAAATTGGGGAGTAAATTTTCTGACGATGCTGAAGTAATTTATACTAGGGCAGGATTTTGCCTACCCCTCAAGAAAACACGACTAACCCAAAGCGGACTTTAACTCAGTTTTTGCTTTCTGCAACGCCTCTGGCAATTTACTTGCATCGCGTCCACCTGCTTGTGCTAAGTTAGGACGCCCACCGCCGCCACCGCCGCAAATTTTGGCGATCGCGCCGATAAATTTTCCAGCTTGCAGTCCTTTCTGATTCACTTGGGGCGAAAAAGCTGCTACTAAACTAACTTTCCCCGCTTCCGGAACTGAACCCAGCACTACCGCCGCCCCAGTACCAAGTTTTTGCAGCAAACGTTCCGCTGCTGTTTGCAAAGACTGGGCGTCAACATCTTCCAACTCGGCGACAAGAATTTGATAATCACCGACAGTTTCGACAGTTTGCAGCAGGCGATCGGATTTGGCTATTGCTAGCTGCGACTTGAGATTTTCTAATTCCTTCTGGGTAGCTCTGAGTTCGTTTTGCAGAATGGTAATTCTGTCTGGTAGTTCTTCTGGTTTAACTTTGAATCTGTCACTCAAATCTTTGACTACTTTATCTCGCACATTCAAGTAATCTAATATCGCCGGTCCAGAAACCGCTTCTATGCGCCGCACCCCAGAAGCTACACCAGTTTCAGAGATGATTTTGAACACGCCTATTTCGGCTGTGTTGCTAACGTGAGTACCACCACACAATTCCATGGACACGCCAGGGAAATCAATCACACGTACTTGTTCACCGTACTTTTCTCCGAACATAGCGATCGCACCTTTAGCTTTTGCTTCTGCTAAGGGCATAATTGATACTTTCGCCGAGTGCGCTTCCGCAATCCAAGTGTTCACTTGTTCTTCAATTTGCTGTATCTCTTCTGGCGTCAGGGGACGCGGACAGTTGAAGTCAAAGCGCAACCTGTCGAACGCCACCAAAGAACCCGCCTGCGAGATTGAATCATCAACAATTTTCTTTAACGCCGCTTGTAGCAGGTGAGTTGCGGTGTGGTTTGCTTGGAGACGACGCCGACAAGCCCGGTCGATTTGGGCGTTAACGGTATCGCCTACTCTGAGCGTACCCCGTTCGATGTGTCCGAAGTGGACATAGAAATCTGATTCTTTCTTGACATCGTTAATGGTGACGAGGACACCAACCCCCGTCATATAACCTTTGTCGCCAATTTGTCCGCCCGACTCAGCATAGAATGGTGTTTTGTCAAGAACTATTTGCACATCAGTTCCCGCTTCCGCTTCTTCTGAGCAAACACCATCTACTAGTAACACTTCAACTTTCCCAGTCGCCACCGATTGGGTGTAGCCTAAGAATTCCGTGGCGTGAATGTGCTCTGCTAGCTTGTCGAGGGAACCTTGCACGGTTAAATCGATTGTTTCGTGTGCTTCTCTGGCGCGTTGTCTCTGCTTTTCCATCTCAGCATTGAAACCACTCACATCAACTGTGAGGTTACTTTCCTGAGCAATTTCTTGAGTTAGTTCCAAGGGGAATCCGTAGGTGTCAAACAGGGTAAATGCATCTTCACCGCTAATTTCGGTTTTGCCTTGTTGCTTGACTTTAGCAATAATTTCCTCAAGCAGTTTTTCGCCTCTTTCCAAAGTTTGCAGAAAGCGAGATTCTTCCCGTTGTAACTCTGCTTTAATGGAATTTTCCCGCTGGCGCACATGGGGGTAAGCATCTTCAGCAAGGGAGATAGCAACCTCAGCAACTTGCGTGGTAAATTCACCCTGAATGCCAATTAAACGTCCGTGACGCACTACTCGCCTAATTAAGCGCCGCAGTACGTAACCCCGTCCCACGTTGGAGGCGCGGATTTCATCAGCAATCATGTGGACAACAGCACGAATGTGATCGCCAATGACTTTTAGAGAGACTTTGGTTTTTTCGTCACTCTCGGTATAGTCAATACCAGCAATTTCTGCTGCTTTTTTAATAATCGGGAAAATTAAATCAGTTTCGTAGTTATTGGGAACTTGTTGGAGAATTTGCGCCATTCTCTCCAAACCCATACCGGTATCGATGTTCTTGCTAGCAAGAGGTGTTAACTTGCCTTCTGCATCGCGATTGTATTGCATGAAGACAAGGTTGTAAAACTCGATAAACCGAGTATCATCTTCTAAATCTATATTGTCGTCGCCCCTTTCTGGATGAAAATCGTAGTAGATTTCAGAACAGGGGCCACAGGGACCAGTCGCACCCATAGCCCAAAAGTTATCATTTGCATCCATGCGCTTGATGCGCTTTTCAGGGACACCAATTTTATCCCGCCAAATAGCGTAAGCTTCATCATCTTCTTCATAGACGCTAACAACCAGGCGTTCTGGAGGTAAGCCGAAGACAGTTGTCGACAGTTCCCAACCCCAAGCGATCGCTTGTTCTTTGAAATAGTCGCCAAAGCTAAAGTTACCCAGCATTTCAAAGAACGTATGATGCCTTTTAGTCCGTCCGACATTTTCGATGTCATTGGTGCGGATGCATTTTTGGGAAGTAGTAGCGCGTTTGAATTCCGGCGTGCGCTGTCCCAAAAAGATCGGTTTAAATGGTACCATCCCCGCTATTGTCAGCAGCACTGTCGGATCTTCTGGCACGAGGGAGGCACTTGGGAGAATTTGGTGTCCCCGTTGAGCATAGAAGTTAAGGAATTGGGTACGTATTTCGTTACCGCTGAAGTACTGGGGATGAAAAGACATGGGTTTCTACAAACGACTAGGGGATAGGAGTTAGGGATGATTTATTTACTTGGCTGTTGGTTGTTGATTGTTGGTTGTGTTTCCTGCCAACTACTAACCAGCTGCCTTTACAGACAAAGTATGCCGTAGAAAAGGACTTCTTTGTCACATACTACGCAATACTTCTCAACAAGGATTCAACTGCTCAGTGTAATTCCATAAGCAATCCCGATCTGAATTTATTGTTGCATTTTGTTTGAGTTTGCTGCCAGCCGAAGACCATATACCAGAAGTGGTAATATGTGCAACTTTCTATAGTGGCACAATTTCTTGTCTGTAGTCAGATGAGCGATTTAACTTTGTTCAATAAGATAGGTACTATGTAATTTTACGTACTGAGGTTACTTATGGCGCTGAAATTAAAAGTCCCAAATATGGCTTGTGAAAGTTGTGCTCAAACAATTACGGAATCTATACACACAATGGAACCTGATGCCAAAGTTGAAGTAGATGTAAAAGCCAAAACTGTAACTGTAGAATCCGCAGCTTCAGAAGAATCTATCAAACAAGCAATTGTTGCAGCAGGTTACAGCATTGAAGGCTATCAATAACCATTGAATGGGCGATCGCAATTCCACAGCGGCATCAGGAGGAATTACCTACACCAGAAGGCATAAACACCTTTTTCTGTTCGTGTCTTGGTGTCTTGATGGTTCAAGATTTTTTTAACCACCAAGAAACTAAGGCACTCAGTGTTTAAAGCAAGTTATTGATGGTTTGGAAATGGTAGTAAATGCTGAAGTGATTGTGATACAGATTTTTTCAAAAATCAGTACGTAAATGCTTTTACGGATAAAATTAAAAAATATCGATGCTTTTAATCTCAGTACGATAATACTTAAAACTTTTGCTGTCAGGAATAAATTTGACTAATAAATTGAAGATTTGGTGTAAATATTTTATCGTCAAAAAATTTTAGCCCCATGACCAGCGGAAATTACAGTGATACTTTTATACTTTCGAATTTTATTCAGTATTTATACTGTTTGAAATTCAGGATGTCAGGACAGAAATTAGGTATCATCAACTTCAATGTCAATCAGTGTAGTTAAGTAGGTATGATGAGGAGATAAAAATTGAAAATTGCTTGTGGATCGGTCAGTAAGACCATAAAATATGGGGTTATAACCCTCGCAAAAAAAGCAGGTATATATAGTGTCTAAAGTAAGCCTGAATAGGTTTTAACTGGAGTTATTCCCTGAAATTTGAAATAGGGCAAAAAGCAAAGCAATGAAGATTTCCATTCTGATCTTTGGAAGTGATAACTTTCTTGCCACACTTCCAGATCAGATCCGCGATACAACCGCTTTTAGTATAGAAGTTATTACTCAACTTAGTCAGGCGGTATCTCGTATTCAAATCACACCGCCCGATATTTTAATTGTGCAAGCTAGTCTGGAAAATAGTATAGAACTCTGCTGTTGGCTGAAAGAGCAGACAAAATTATCTTGGATTTACTGTATTCTTTTGGAGGATCGCCCCCAATTACTTGTTGATAGAAGTAAGTATGGCTGGGAGTGGGAATTAGAGATGACTTCCCTCGCACTCAAGCAAGGAGCTGATGCTTATATTTGGCATGAGACTTTGCATGCAAACTCTCTGCAAGAAGAAAAAACAGACTTGACCTCAGCAGAGTTAACCGCCAGCCAGCGTTTATTGTTGGCGCAATTAACAGTAGGCTTGCGAAAAGCGCAGAAATACCGCGATCTGATCCGGACAAACGATTTATTGTCAGCGATCGCTTTGGCTGATTCGCTAACACAATTGAGCAATCGCCGGGCGCTAGAGTGGGATCTACCCAGGCAAATTCAAAGAGCACGTACCAATGGTACTCCTCTGAGTTTAATTATTTTGGATGTTGATTATTTTAAAAAAGTGAACGATTCTTACGGACATTTAGTTGGCGATCGCCTCTTGCAGTTACTATCCAATCGACTGCGGCACAATCTGCGCTATCAAGATACTCCTTTCCGCTATGGTGGAGAGGAATTCGTGATCCTTTTGGCCAATACAACTTGCGACGAAGCATTTATTGTCGCGCGTCGTCTTAATCGCCTCGTTGGCGAACAAGCATTTACAATCAACAGCCAACTATCTATCAACGTCACCATTAGTCTCGGAACAGCTTGTCTGCGAACAGAAGATGATGCGAATGGCATTAGCCTGCTGCATCGTGCCGATCAAAATCTATTGCAAGCTAAGGCTGCTGGACGTAACCGCGTGATTGGCTGCGAGAACTACTTTTCTCAGTCTACCTCCCATCTTCAAGTTGCTTCTTCATAAGCTTCTTCATAATTTTTCATCGATCGTTTTGATGCATTCTGCCACTGTAGCGCGTTGTCGCATAGCATCTACTAATGCTTGATACGCCGACCAGTTTTCTTGCAAGAGAGTTTTGGCTTGCAAGGCGCAAAATCGCTGTTTTTGCTCGCAAGCAGATGTAGAAAAACCCAAACCAATCAAAACCCCTGCTAGTTTATTTTTATCATCTGCCCCACCTTCAGCATTCTTATATACTAAAGTTTCAGCAGTAATACCCGCCATCCAAACAGTGCAGTAACGATCCAGCATTTGGGCGCTGAGAGTACCCTTTTCAAGTTGGGATACTAACTCCCGGTCGTCAAAACTCACGCCTCCTTGTCCTGGTTGCTTTTGTCTCCAAGCTTCCCAAGCACTGAGAGTGTAGCCGACAACAGGAATGCCTAACAAGTAGGCGACAAGGAAGTGTCCGGCTTCGTGATGGAGAATGCGTTCCCTGTGTTCGGGAGAAAATCCTGCTATCCAATCTAAAAGTATGTTCCCACCTTGGCCTTGCAAGCTGAAAGTGTCTAATGTCGCTATTCCCAAAATTGTGAAGGTGGCAAGTGCAGGTACAGTGGGCGATAAATTAAACAATGGTCCCAGTAGGCTGGAAAGGGTGATCGCAAAGATGGAAATAGCAATTAAATTCAGGGCAGTTTTGCTCATCCTGATTGTGGTTATGCCGCTTAATATTTCTTAATTTCATTATGAAGCGATCGCGGCAAGCATGAAAACTGAAACTTTTCAGGTATTAATACTGTTATAAAAATATTATTAGTGTCTAAAGTGACGCGTTCGAACAAATATTTGATGAAATTAGCTTGAGCTTATCTCCTGACTGGGTTAAAGTACAAAGGGTAGGGTTTTTATCTATAGAAGAATTTTCACAAGTAAATTATCAAACAGGTTGTATCCAACTATGAGCAAGATTCCGAATGCAGCGATCGCTCTAGTTGGAAGCTGAATCAGCGCTGCCAAGACTACCATAGACCAACCAATCGCCCATACAACCCCTGCGGCAAAAAATGTCGGGTTGAAAGTCCATGCAAAGCTAATTACCGTCAACTCCAGAAACACCAAGCATAGTCCGCGCGTGAAAAGCAAGCGAGAAAGTTTTCTTTTGTTTTTGTAGCGCTGGAGAGAAAGATAGGCGGCGATACCTGCTAAGAAAACAAAAGAGGGAGCACATAAATGAGTCACCCATCTAGTGAAAAACAAAGGGATGGTGGTGTGAGTGATATCCAAAGGATCGAATCCGCGCCTCTACGGATACCAGGCGCTTGCTTTTGGGCTGGTCATAATTGTCAGCGTTGGAAACAGAAACTATCGAACTCATCTTGGTACGGGTGGTCAAAATGGTGGATATGGAGCAAAGGGTACACTGTTAGGATGGCACTAAATATCAGCGCGATCGCTATTGCGTAAAAGAGTAACGATTTGAAACACACGCCCATAGCAAAGGAAAACGCAAAGGGGCGCCCAGTCTTGGTGTAGAAATTTCGCGCGCGAACTTATGCAATGTTGTCAATGTTGTACTAAGTTCTAGTGGAGTTCCTTGGCCCTGATTGCAAAAAATGCTTGACTCTTTACTTAACTCTTCGGTAGTGGAACTTTACGCAAGATGACCGCTCTCATCCTCAACAGGCTACAGAACTCTTCTTCCTTGATTGCCAAACCCTTTTTTACTTACCTACAACCTTGGATCTATAGGTTCACTCTCTAGTGCCAAAATCCCAAAAACACATTCATGCACGTGGCGCAAAGGTGCATTAGCGACAAAACGTTCTAGTGCTTCAATGCCTAGAGCAAATTCCCGCATTGCCAAAGAACGCTTGAGTGATAATCCCCTTCGACGCAGACGTTCCAGGTTTTCAGGTGCAGAGTACTCTAATCCGTAGATAATTCGCAAATATTCTCGTCCGCGACACTTCATCGCAGGCTGTAGAATTCCCCGACTACCTTTGACGATGAATTGCATTGGTTTAACTACCATGCCTTCGCCTCCCAGCACGGTTAGTTCTTCCCACCATCCCACTGCCTCTGCTTGATTGCTAAGATCTGTTAAATCTATGACTTTGTATGCCGTTGCGACTAGGAGGTCTGGATCGTGTAGGGCAATTTTTGCTACTTCCTCCATATGCCAGTGATGATCTTTGTCAGCGTGCACGGCTTTTTCTGTTGCCAAGATATGAAAAGGTGCCAGTTTATAGTCAGAAATATCATTAAATGCCGTGCAGTAGCGTCGGTAAACAGTAATGTACTGCTTTGCCATTTCGGCTCGTTGTTGATAATTGCTTAGTTGGGTACTGACATCAACATTACGCTGGTATGCCTTTTCTAGCAATTTTACAGCCTCACTGAGGGCAACGTTCGACGCTACGCCAACGGGTGCATATTGTTCTCGCAACAAACCTTGAGCCTTGGCAGACCAAGGCATCAGTTCGCAGTCTAGGCAAACCCAGTCGGTATGAAATTTTTCCCAGAAACCACTACTAGAAAGGGCAGAGTTTAACCGCGTCAGCAATTGTGTTTCTAGGGCTGGGCGATCGAAAAATCTTCTGCCAGTGCGGCTGTAGCAGATGCCAATACCTTCATTCACGACGCCAAAGCGCTTTCTGGCTGCTATTTCATCCCGGCAAACAATCACCACTACCCGCGAACCCATGTGCTTTTCCTCGCACACTACTTCTGTAACTCCCTGGTTGCGGTAATAAGCAAAAGCTTCTTGGGGATGTTCTAGATATCCTGGCTCTTGGGATCTTTCCACTGGAGACATAGTGGGTGGCAGATAGATTAGCCATTTAGGGTTGGCAGCAAAACGGCTCATCACTTCTAAAGCGGCGATCGCATTTTCTTCTCGAATTGTGATATTTGGTATTAAACGGGTGTTAACGATCCGCTTTCCCAGTACGTCATCTATGTGCAACACCTCATCTAGTTGTTGCTGTGTTGTCCCGACCGTATTTACAGCCGGTTTCACAGGTTGGCAGTAAATACGGGCAGCAGGAACACTTACCAGTTCCTTTTCTGGATAGCGTAGGGCAGTAAGTTTGCCTCCAAATACGCAACCTGTATCAATATTAATGGTATTATTGAGCCACTCAGCAGTCGGTACAGGCGTGTGACCGTAGACAACCATCGCCTCACCTCGATACTCTGCTGCCCAGTTGTAACGAATGGGTAAACCAAATTCATCAATTTCGCCTGTGGTTTCGCCATACAAGGCAAATTCCCGCACTTGAGCTGAACCTCGTCCCTGATACTCCTGCTTCATCCCAGCGTGGGCAACTACTAGCCGACCATCGTCAAGGACGTAGTGGCTCACCAAAGTATCTAGAAATTCTTTTAATTCTTTGGTGAAATGTTCGCGTAACTCTTCTGGCAAGGCTTCAATTTCTGCTAAAGTCCGCTCTAAACCATGATTCACCTTGACATTTTTACCCCGTAGTTTACGCAGCAGCTTGTTTTCATGATTACCAGGAACGCAAATAGCTGTTCCCGCTACCACCATGTTTCGCACCAGTTTGACTGTGTCGAGGATACGCGGTCCCCGATCCACCAAATCACCCAGAAAAACGGCCTTGCGTCCTTGGGGATGGTAATAAGTGGCAGCGTCCCAGAGGGAGGGAGAACAGGGGGAGATGTTTTCAGTCTCTGTGTTTTTGATATAGCCTAATTTTTCCAGTAATTCTTCTAGTTCGTCGTAACAGCCGTGAATGTCGCCAATGATATCAAAGGGGCCGTGTTCGTATTTGCGGTTGTTCCAGAGGGGTTGACGCTCAATTTCTGCGGCGTTAATTTCTGCGACAGAATTGAGGATGTAAACATAGCGAAAGCCTTCTCTTTCCAACCCGCGCAGGGAACGTCGCAACAATTGGGTGTGATGCCGTACGACATGGGGTGCAAACTGGCGATGCGGGCGTTTTTGATTGCGTTCGTGACATAGTTCTTCTGGTAAATTGAAAGCGATCGCTACAGGGAAAAAATGGTACTGTCGCGCTAACTGAACGAATATTTTGCGGTCTTCTGGTAGCAGGTTCGTAGCATCGATCGCAGTCAGTTTCCCGGCTGCTAAGCGTTTAGCAGTAATGAAGTGCAGCACCTCAAAGGCATCTTTGGTGGCGGGCTGGCTATTTTCATCATCAGATACCAATCCCCGACAAAAATCTGAAGACAGCACCTCAAACGGATGAAAGTGTTTGCCCGCAAAGGTTGATTTACCTGCACCAGAGGCACCAATAAGAACAACCAAAGAAAGTTCGGGAATAGTTAATTTCATCACTAGGCTAGTATTTAGTGGTTAGTGGTGAGCCAGCGCGCAAAAAAGGAGATCTGTCCCATGTAAACGCCTGCTCTTGCGGCTTCAACGTAGAGTAACTGCAAGATTAGTAGTGATTGGTGGTTAGTAGCTGTCCCAATTGACACACTACAAATGTTTAAGAAGTCATTTTCTGGCTGCGCATCTGTTACCTCCCATCTGTTTCAAATCACGTCAAATCACGTGTTTTTTCAAAAATTGACCTTCTCAATTCTGAATGGGTGTAATTGCAACCGATTTATGCACTGAAATCTGTGTTTTTTGAAAAAAACAGCTCAGTTGCCACTTATGCTCCAGATGATGGGGATTCAAACCCCAACCAATCAACGACACCGCGTACAGGGAACAGGGTTCTCACTTTGCAGAAGTCTTTTTATACCTTCTGTCTGATGTCTTCTGCCTTCTGCTTTTCGCACTAAATTGCTAATTGATAGAAAATCCCCATCTGTGTTGGAGAACCAACTTCTGGATCTTGTTCTCCTATAGGTTGAAATTCCACACCGTAGCCAAAGCGTTCTGCTACCCGTCTTGCCCATGTTTGGAACTCTTGGCGCGTCCATTCAAAGCGATGGTCTTTATGGCGTAGTTTTCCGGCGGGCAAATTCTCAAACTTGACGTTATACTCAATGTTCGGTGTGGTTACAATCGCATTTCTGGGACGGGCAAACTCGAATAATACGCGCTCAAATGCCTGCAAGCGTGGCAAATCAAGATGCTCAATTACTTCAATTACGGTAGCTGCATCATAGCCATTGAAACGTTTATCTTGATAAGTGAGTGCGCCTTGAATTAGTTGCAGGCGATCCCATTGGTTTCGAGGTAAGCGCAAACAGTCTAATCTCTGTTTGGCAACTTCTAACGAGCGATAAGAAACATCAACACCCGTAATTTGCTCAAAAAAGCTGTCTTTAAGCAGTATTTTCAGCAGATTACCCTGACCGCAGCCCAAATCAATTACTCGCTTTGCCGCGCGGTGCTTCAAAGCGGCAACTACGGCATTTAACCTTTGCTGGTTGAGGCTAAGCGGCTTTTCTACCGCCGCTTCTTCTTGAGCATGTATTTCTTGTGCACAATCCGGATCGGGATTGTCCTCTTCTGTAAGTTGTGCCAAAGCACCACGAGTCAGGCGACTTTGACGTTTGAGGTAGCATTTGCTAATTTGTTCTCTAGCTGGATGTTGATTGAGCCAACCTTCACCATGATGCAGTAATTTTTCAACTTCTTCATCGCCTAGCCAGTAGTGTTTTTCATCATCTAGTACCGGTATAAGTACGTAAAGATGGCTTAATAGCTCAGAAAGTGGCAGGGTATGATGTAATTCGACTGTATAGTAGTGGCTGTACCCCCAGTCTGGACAATTCTCATCAAGCAGATAACTTTGAGCGCGGACAGAATAACCCAAAGGTTCAAACAGTTGTCGCAAAAACTCTTCGCCACCCCGACAAGGTATTACAGATACTCTTGCGACTAGAGGTATAGGAGTTTGTGCTAGTTCTGGTCTATCTTGACAACGACCGGAAACAGCAGTACTGAATACATAAGCGATCGCCACACTCAAAAATGAAGAAGCAACATAAGGGCGATCGCTGATGTATTGCTCAATCTTGGTACCGCGTCCTCGCACTAATTTGATC
>JANZYY010000311.1 GCA_026419705.1 Fischerella sp. | reverse complement strand
TTCGGCGACAACCTTACCTATCCAGTTTTCATCGAAGCTGTAGACAATGACTCGATCTGCTTCGATCGCTTCTCGCATTGTTGTTACCGCTGCATTCAGTATTTGTGCAGTATCCAGGGAACCGCGAATGCGAAGAGTAATTTTACTGATTAGCTGTGCTAGCTTGGCTTCATTCTCTTCCTGGACAGCTTTTTCAGAAGTTGTTTCTATCATTTGGTTAAAGGTAAAAGCCAATCGCCCTAATTCATCAGTGCTGTCAACGGACATGCGAACAGAGCGATCGCCACCAGCAAATTTCCGGATTTTTCCTTCTATTTCTCCTATTGGTTTGAGAATTCTTCGCTTGAGAGTATATGTCCAAACCCCAATCAGAATTAAACCAAAAACACCTGCCAGTGCATATTGCAGTCTATTTTGCTTCAGCAAATTCTGGAGATGATCTTGGCTGCTTCCCTGTACTAAAATGGCTACGGATTCACCTGCAAAAATGGGGACATTCCGACTGGGTTCTACAATGATTTTATTAGGAAGAGCCTTGGCGGCGATCGCGTAGTTTTTGTTCCCAATTGTCGCCTGTCCAGTCACTACTTTACCTTGATTCAATACTGCTCGTACAAGTATTGATTTATCGGGTAAGTCTAGACCGGATGTCGCTTCACTTAATTCGATTCCTTCACTTTTATTTAAAGCTGTAGCTAAGGCAAATTCTCTTGCTCCTTTGTTCATGTAAATAGCGGTGTAGCCTTCGCCTGTGGCTTTGAGGGTTTTCTGTGTAATTGACTGTTTTCCATTGACAATATCCCCAGCCAGCAATACACCGATAACTTGATTACCTTTTTGAGATTTAACAGGTGTAACTGTGTAACGAACAAGAGCATATTGATTATTCAGGCTTGGCGCTAAGGAAGGAATTTCTCTTTCTAAATCCACTCTATTGATAATGACATTAGCTTGAATTGATCGGTTTTTTTTTAATACTTCACTCACTAAGCCATGTGGATCAAAAAATTCGCCTCTGCGATGAGAATTGGCACTAATAATAATCCGCTTATCTCTGCCAACGAGAGTAGCGGAATCAATACGAAGAGCCTGAATTTCATTCTGGAGAATTTGCTTGACTTCAGAGTATGATGACTGACTTAAATTCTGACCTAGTAAATGCATTTGTGCAGCTTTAATAATGGCAGCATTTTTTGACTGCCCACTCAAAGCAAAATCCATGTGAGTAAATTTAAGATTGTAATTAACATCTGCAATGCTAATTTCTGACTTTGCCTGTTTGAGAGATTGAAGCTGAAAACTGCGATTAATAATTAAAGTCGAACTAATACTTAAACTGAAAATAATTGCCAATTCAGACACAAACATGGCAGTTAAATGTTTGCCGTTAATTGGCAAATTAACAAACCACTGTCGTAGAGAAAATTTTGTTTTTGAAGCAGCGGAAGAATGTGTTTTTGTTTGTGGCAAAATTCCTTTGTAACTATTTTGATAATTTTTCAGCATAGATGATTTTTAAAGACAATTTTCTAGGTTCAGTATGCCGAGCATGAAGTTGATTTATCCTTAGTTTGAGTCTAAGTTGTGTCAATATCAATGGGTCTGGGAAAAAACTAAACAACTTTAATGCCAGGACTAATGACCAAGGAAAAATATAGACACGCACCCGAAATTAACTTGTTTAATATGTGGGATAGTTCAAACAAACGTGTAATAATTGACTGCTATTAATCAATAACATCTAATCTCAAACCCAACAGCGATAACATTTGGAGCTGAACTCTGAGTAATTATCAAAACAAATGTATGTTTACGCTACCACTTGCCGAGCAGTTATCCTGATAATTTTAACTTTAGAAAACACTTTAGAAAACACTTTAAATTTATGTTATCTATGCGTTTTTGACAACACTTAATTGAAAGTTTCTATTAATCAAATATTGTTGAAATAGCTAATTTTCATTTATTCGCAAACTTGACCAATACTAAGCATTGTCTTTTTATAAAGTTACTAACAAGTTGGTAGATGCCCGTTCCCTGGAACCTGGAGCAATATTCTTAAACTAAGATACTCTACGTCTAGCCAGCACTTTTGATTGTTAAGACTAATTATTAGTATTTACTAGTGGTTAATGCCAACAACATAAGCTCATATTTTGTCCAATCAATTATGCAAATCTAATTGCATATAGGTATTGGAGTTGATTTTGAAGATTGTGGCAAATTAATTGCATACAAATAATAAATATAGAATTATGTCGGCTTGTAGTCAAGGGGAAAATGTAGCCTAATTTCTCTAAATTCAATTCTAACAGTCACAAAAATGGCTACATTTGGACTATTGTGCTCGCTACAAATATTACAAATATAGCATTTATAGTATAGAAAGTCACTAAATAACCGTAATAATTCAGATGCAGCAGAAGTGTATACATATATACACAAACGCGGTCAAGCCATGCATAACTGGTCAGAGCGCACAAGAAATTCTTGCAAAAGCTTTTGTGCTGGCTAACCAAGAGTTGATTGAAAATGAATACAATTCCTAACTTGAAATTAAGATTGTTACCCAACCTTTATTAGTATCAGCAAACTTCTGCAAGTGCTTAACAATCATTTATGAGCAGAGACTGAGATATCTGACAAAACTTCCGTTTAAGATTAATTTACATGCTTTTTTATTGTGCTATATATGATAGCTTCGCGTCTATGAGCTTTCCTATCAAGCCGTTAGGTCAAGTTTTACAACAGGCTGACTTAATATCAACTACACAGATAGAGATAGCTCTACAAGAGCAAACCCAGGCTAAAAATGTCCGGATAGGGCAGATTTTCGCTTCGCGAGGATGGCTCAAACAAGAAACAGCTGATTTTTTCGCCGAGCAATGGCCGACCCTATTAAGTCAAGAATCAAAACAGCCTTTAGGTCATTATCTTAAACAAGCCGGGCTATTGAATGAGCATCAAATTAAAACTATTCTCTACGAGCAAAGAGAAATGGGACTTAGATTTGGAGAATTGGCTGTTCTCAAGGGTTGGATCAAACCAACTACAATCAGCTTTTTTTTACAACATCTTACTTCTGAACCAAGTTTGGAGCAGAAAGAAGTTAGAGATGGTAATAGCAGTCAAATACAAGCAGGGTCGCCAAATTCAGAATTAGCAGTACAACAAAAGAACAACATCAGCGAATCAAATCCTAATCATCAATTTGTTTCGAATTTAAGTTGGATTCACCAGGACGTAACACATTTACGACCTTTTATCCGTAGCACGATCAAGTTGTTCAAATTAGATCGAAAAGCTAGTCGTCCGGAAATCCTGCTGCAAAAGGTGCTATCCTGGACAGGTACTCAGCCTTTTCTGACTCAAAAGCTGTGTCAATTGCTCTGCGATCGCGAAACTTTTATTCCTGCTGGTGAAGAAGCGGCGAGAGTAAAACGGTTAGTGCAAACTCGCTTGCTGGAAAATTGGGAAACTCAAGTTGCAGCTGAGCATTTACTGGCAATTCGCAAGGGTATAGTTGAAAATCAGCATTGTGACCCGATATTGCTGCTGAAGCTTTATCGACAAGTCTTGTTAGAAACAGAAATTCCCACTGACCACAACTCAGTCCAAACAGAGTTGCTAAATATAGGATTAGTTGTCAAACAAGAGAATAAATTAAAAGTAGCTAACCGCATTTACCAATCTGTTTTTAATCTGGATTGGGTTGAGCAAGAATTAAGACGATTACGACCTTTTACTAACAATATCATCAAATTATTTAAATTAGATCAAAAAGCCAGTCGCCCAGATATTTTATTAGAACAGGTGCTATCCTGGACAGGCAATCAACCTTTTCTGACTCAAAAGCTATGTCAATTGCTCTGCGATCGCGAAACTTTTATTCCTGCTGGTGAAGAAGCGGTGAGAGTAGAACGGTTAGTCAAAACTCGCCTGCTGGAAAATTGGGAACATCAAGCCGCAGCAGAACATTTGCAAGTTATTCGTCAGGGTTTAGTTGAAAATCAGCGCTGCAATCCGATGTGGTTGCTAAGTTTGTACAAGCAAATCTTACAACAACCAGAAGTAACAATTTACGATTGCAGCCCTGTCCAAACAGAGTTGTTGAATTTGGGATTGGTTGTCAAACAAGAGAATAAATTAAGAGTAGCTAACCGCATTTACCAATCTGTTTTTAATCTGGATTGGGTTGAGCAAGAATTAGCAAAATGGTTGCAAGCTCCGTCTTCAACCATAACCATACCTAAAAGTGTTTCTGCTAAGGCAACTCCAACAACCACTCTGTCTGAAGTTAACAATTTGATTGCCAATCATAGAGGCGTAATATTTAAAAGTGCTTCGATTTTACTGGCAATAGCTGCTTTGAGTATCGTGAGCTTAAATATTTTTCGGAACCAACAGGTAAAAAATCTTTTTCAACAAGGTAATAAACTATTCCACCAAGGAGAATACAAAAAAGCGATTGCCAAATTCGATCAACTTTTAAATATCGATAGTAATTACTATCAAGCTTGGACGAATCGAGGCTATGCACTCGCGGGCTTGCAGGAATATAATAAGATGCTGGAATCCTGCTCGACAGCAACTATCATCGAGCCTAAGGCAGTATATGCTTGGAATTGCCAAGGAGAGGCGTTACATAACCTCAAGCAATACTATGAGGCTATTTCTGCCTTTGATAAAGCTATTGCCCTCGATTCGCAAGACCCGGTATTTTGGATTAACAAAACCGAATCACTGATCGCACTCAAGCAAAGTGACACAGCACTCATCACTATTGATGAAGCAATTGATCTTTTGCAAAAAATTCACCAAGCTCAGAAAGTGGATGAGCAACAGCAAACGATCAGAGAGTTAGCAATTGCTTTTAGCCACAAAGGTAAAGTACTGGCGCAAAAGCAACAATACAAAGAAGCTCTTGCTGCTTACGATCGGGCATTAATATACGATCCCCGATACTTTGCTGCTCAGCGAGGTCGGGGTGTAGCACTCCAAAATTTGCAGCGATACAAAGAAGCGATCGCTCAATTTCAGCAGATGCTTAAAGATTCTCGGCTGACAGATACTCAAAAAGCAGAAACTTGGTATTATCTGGGATTAACGTTTTGCAACTCATCTCAAATTCAAGACGGATTTGCTGCTTTGGAAGCAGCTCTCAAACTCAAGCCAGATTATCAGGCTGCCGAGGAAGCAAAAACCAATTGCAGCCGGTAATTTTAGAATAGCTTCTGCCACCAGGGTTTGGACTTGATATCAACATAAATCCGACTGACAGTCCTGGAATCAGGTGGTTGTGATTGCTTAAAATCCCTACCAAGCATTTCGTATAAAGCTTGAGAGGAATTGACCTTGGCGTTGAGAGCAAATAAAACCTGAGCGCTGTAATGGTTGCAACCGACACCCCGACGTTGGACAGCGCAAACCACAGGTTGAGCTTTGAGCTTGTCATTGGTTAAGTAGTTAGCACGCCCTGTTTTGTATAATCCCTGCAAGGTTTGAGCTGTATTTTGGCAGTTTTGCACAGCATCTTCAGGGGAGAAATACTGAGGCAAGAAGCTGATAATTGTAAGATTTTTTGCACTCCCTTGAGCAGGGAAAGTAGCAATCACTGTGGGTGTACTACTGTTATCAGTATTACAGGTGATGTTGATGGTAGAAGAAATTGGACTAGGCTGAGCAACTGTTGCTACAGCAGAAAATGCGAATATCGGAGCCATGCCCAAAATGGTGACCCAAGATAGTCTTTTGTTCACAGAGTCACATCCTTTCTTGACCGAAATTTCAATTTTAATATACTATTTTTTAGTTAAATTTACTTAAGTTTGACAAAAAAAGAGAACTTAAGTGGTGTTCAATAAGGTTAATATGTGTAATTTTTAAATTCAGGATGAAACAGGTTGCTCAGCAAATTTTATTTGTTAGCAGTACGGTTATTTGCTGTATATTTGCTAGTTGCCCCGCGCCAGCGCAAATCTCCGCAGATGGCACGATTCCAACCAATGTCAATCAAATAGATAAAGTGTTTGAAATTACCGGAGGAACACAAGCTGGCAGCAACCTCTTCCACAGTTTTAAAGAATTTTCTGTACCCAACGGTAGCGAAGCTTTTTTTAAAAATAGCACCAATGTTAATAACATTGTCAACATTATCAATCATGATTTTATCTTTAACTATACCCTATATAAAAGTTTTTCAGTTGCAGTAACATCAAGAGCGTTGAGCCAATTT
>JANZYY010000310.1 GCA_026419705.1 Fischerella sp. | reverse complement strand
ATTGACTTGGTGGGTTTAGATGGTTTTGAGAGTGCCTATCCTAGAGAGTTATCTGGTGGAATGAAACAGCGGGTTGGTTTTGCCCGCGCCCTGGTGATCGAGCCGCAGGTGCTGTTTATGGATGAACCATTTAGTGCCTTGGATGTACTCACTGCGGAGAACCTACGGGGTGAAATCGACGATTTGTGGAATGCTGGTACTTTTCCCTCTAAAAGTATCTTGATAGTTACTCATAATATTGAAGAAGCAGTATTTTTGGCAGACCGGGTGATTATTTTGGGAGCAAATCCGGGACATGTGCGTGGTGAAGTCGTGATTAATTTGCAGCGTCCCCACGACCGTAACAGCGATCGCTTCAAAGCATTGGTCGATTATATTTACACAGTCATGACTAACCCAGAAGCAGAAGTCACTGGGGAAGTTGCAGTACCGATCCCTAAAGTACCTGTAAAACCATCTAGATCTCCTTATGCTCAGGCATTGCCTCACGCTAGAGTTGGTGGAATCAGCGGCCTTTTGGAATTGATTGTCGAGCATCCAGAAGGTAGGGACGATATTTTCCGATTAGCAGAACGTTTGCAACTAGAAGTGGACGATCTGCTGCCAATTCTTGATGCTGCTGTGATGCTGGGCTTTGCAGAAGTCACGCAGGGGGATGTCAGGCTGACTGAGATTGGGCGCGACTTTGCTACTACAACCATTCAGCGAAGTAAAGATTTATTCCGACAGCAAGTACTGCAACATGTGCCGATGTTAGTCAGTATGTTACAGACGCTGCGCGAAAAACGCAATGCTTCAATGCGGGCAGATTTCTTTTTAGATTTACTCGACGAACATTTCCCGCATCCAGAAGCCGAGCAACAATTCGCGACAGCAATTGATTGGGGACGCTACGCGGAATTGTTTGAGTACGACGCTAGTGAAGAACGGCTTTATCTGCCAGAGGTGGTGGCTACAGAGTAGAAGGGGTGATGGGGAAAGTGGGAGAGTGGACATTGGGCATTGGGCATAGTTAACAACCACTAACTACTAACTACTAACCACTAACTACTAACCCTAACTTTTGACCATTGACTTTGACCACTGACTCTTGACTCGACTCATAACTTTTTATTCTTACCTTCTGATAGCGAAACACTACCAATACCTTGTAAGATACCACGTACAATCAAACCTAAACCTCGACCAACTACTTGCGTGAGTACGAAGACGACTCCCCTACCGAAGAAAGATAATAAAGATCGCAGACGAGGTGCGATCGCATCACCAAATTCTAGTCCCAAAGTCACTAACAGAGGAATTCCTGAAAGTTGGGCTAATTCTTGTCCGCGGGGAGCATAAATTGAAGTTTTGGCGATACCCCGTGGAGCAAATACGAATAGTTCGTAGCGGCTTTCAAAAATTGCCTTCGGTTCTGTTACATAATTTCTGAGCCGATATTTCCAAGACAAATTATTTCTGAACCGTTCTATTTCTCGCGTCGAAATTAATTTGCGGTCATAAAAATTTTGCTTAATATCTTCTACATCTGCTAAATAATTTAGTAGTGGCTGTACTACACCATTACCTATCTGAATTAATAAATTTTCTAACAACATTTCTGCTTGCTGATTAGCTTCACAACTACCCGCTGGATAATTTGTATTGTCAATAGTTAAATTGTTTTGAAATAACAAATAAGCAAACAACTCTACAACGAACGGAATTTGATTGAGAATTTCTGCTTGCACTACTGCAGAGTTTTGCAGTAAAACTTTCACTACTTCAATACGATTATTACCCAATCTCACTCTCGAAAATTTCCCAAAAAAATCTGTAGTTACTTCTTCCCATAAATCATACAAGATTGTATTTTTGAGTTCAGATAATTGCTTGATTTCAATTCTAGAACTGCGCAGTTCATCCAGGATATCAGCAACTTTTTGCAAAATCAAATAAAGCAACTCTCGTTTTTTGTCTGGGCGTAAAATGTCAATTTCCAATGGCACATCTGTAACATTTTGCAAAGGCAATTGCATTTTATGAATACAGGATGCAAAGAGTTTTGCTTGCAGTGCTCTGGGGCTAAGTAGAGAGGGAGCATTTTTAGCGATCGCACTACTACTAGAGAGATTTACGGGAGGGGGTGGTAGTTGTTCGGAAATATCTGGTATTTGCTCATCTGTTGGCTGTGGTTGTGGTGTTGCTAACAAATGATTAACCAGCCAACGAGCTGCTAGCAATTCTCGTCGCTGTCCAGCTAAAATTGCTCGTTCTAGTACTGGCTGTCCGGGAACTTGCAAACGTGCCGTCACTGCTGCTAAGTTGGCGTCGATTTGAGCAGTTCCTGATATACGCAGGTTTTCTAAGAATCTAAAGAAAGGACTTTGGGAAAAATGAGCAGTTCTTATTCTCCCTACCTTCTCTCTCCTTGGTTCCCAATACCAATAGGAACGACCGGCTGCTACTTCTTGAATAGCGGTAACTATTTCAGAAACAGGCGTACCTTTGGGACAGTAACCATCTATACCAGCTGTCCTAGCCGCCAATAGCAACCCTTGGTTTTGAACAGAGCTGAGGAGCAAGATTGGTAGATTGGGATACTGAGTTTTCAATTGTCGGCACAGTTGTAAACCTAGTTGCTGACTGTGGATAGAGCGAACGTTGCCAAGTTCCAAAACTACTAAATTCACGCTGGTAGGGTCTTTTTGGGCAAGTTCTGCTAAAATCTGCAACGCACTGGTATCTGTGTCTGCCTCCGATACCACCTGCAAGTCAGAAAATTCTTCTAGAGCAACCCGTAATCCTAGCCGGAAAATAGGATCTTGGTCAACCAGCAATAATTTCAGAGGGCGATCGCTCATAATCCACTTAAAAATACTTTGATGCTGTTTGTCTCAAATCGAAAACAGCTTTGATATTTAACTTATCCCCTCATTGTCACCTGTTTATGAAGACAAAAAATCGATGATAATTGCCATAGGCAGCGAGGAAATGTGTAATTAAATGAACCTGAGTATTCGGCATTGGTTGAGAGAATATTATCTTGAAATACCTGAATTTACCGGATTATCAACCGGATGGCTCGCAGGTATTGCCTTCCGTATTGTTCAGGATATGAAAGTCAAAAGTCTCATACCTTTTGATATTTGTACTCTAGCAGAAGTTTTAGAACTACCCCTAGGTACAGTTTGGCAAGAAATCACCGTAATTGCTCAGTTGACAACTAGCCTTGTCCGCGCACTTGACCAAAACAAGCCTTTAAAACGCAATGAAGGTACATGGTTGGCTTTTCAAATTGCTTACCTTCAAGGTTTGCAACAAGTTCTTGATTGGGAATACAACTTGCAAAGACCTTGGTTACACCAAGCAATGTTGGGCGATGCTCTGACACGAAGACACGAAGACGCAAAGACACAAAAACACGGTGGCTTTTTCACGAATCCTGTGCGACTTCTACAAGATACTCAACTGCAAGGGCTGCTCAAAACTCTTCGTCCAGGAAAATTAACTGATACTCAAGCTGAACAAGCCCTGAGTTTGGTTGCAGATTCATTATTGGTGCAACAGATGAATAATGCGACTGTAGCGTGGTTTATTGCTAATGGTGTAGAAGAAGCAGAAGCTAAATTGATAACGCAGCGCCTCGAGAATTCTCTGAGCGGTCACTTGCTGGCGGTTATAGCTGAAAATGCCCCTCCTTTGGCTCAGCTGCAAAAATTTGTTGGATTGGGAAATTCATTGCTTTTTAGCTCGGCTGATATCGATCGGGAACTACAAACCCCAGCAGTTGATTTCAGAGTAGGTGACAAAATTGACTTATATAGGGAACGGTACCGAGCTAGTTTGCTGCAGAAGCAGTCTGAACCTTTGCTGATGGAATCTTTTTCTTTTAAGGATATTTATGTTCCTCCTCAGGGCTTACCTGTTAATGAGAGTAATTCCCAATCAGAGCAAAAAACTGCTAATTCGGTTGATTTAATGACATGGGTACGACAACAATTAGCTGATTTAAAAACTATCACCGCGATCGAGTCGGAACCTGGTTATGGAAAAACTAGTTTCTGTCAAATGTGGGCAGCAACTGTAGCAAAGGAACTTTACCCTACGTGGATACCGATACTCATTCGCCTGCGGGATGTAAAGTATGGTAAAAGTTTAGCAGAAACGCTGAATTCTGCTTTTACAGGGCATTGTCAAATCAACCTTGCTGATTGGCTGCAACAAGACTATCCCCGGTGTCTTTTGCTGTTAGATGGTCTGGATGAACTACCTCCTTCTCATCAAGGTAATCGGGCAAAAATCATTTTTATGCAGCAGTTGCTCAGTCTGCAATCTCAGTCTCGGCATAAGATTGTGTTGACGAGTCAGTCAAAAGCTTTGCAAGAAATTAACGAAGAACTACCATTGCCATTGCGGCGAATTATCATTCAACCTTGGGATCGGGAAGAGTGGAGACAATGGTTTCAACAGTGGGCAAAAGTACAATCATTGCCCATTGCCCAAAATTTCTTTACATTTCTCAAACAGTCAGGATTATTTTCTGCTACATCTAAACTATCGCTACTTTCTGACCTTGTCCGTCAACCCTTAATGCTTTATTTGTTGGGTGTTTTGCATCGGGACGGACTGCTGGATGATGAACTATTACCACTAGCTGCAAATGCTCAAGTAAAAAACAACGCAGCGCTTTTATGGGAAATTCACAATCGGTTAAATCGCTGGTTGTTGGGTTATCCTCAAGTTGGTGGCATTAAGACAATGCTGTTGCGGTCGGGGTCAACTCACATTCATCGTACACCAGATGCGATCGCCCATCTTCTCCAAGGTCGCCATCCCCAAGACGTACTCGCACAAATGCAAGTGATAGCGTTAAAAATTTTGCACTCCCAACGCCATCAAATTGATTTACCTGAGGAAGCGAATAACAGCACGCTACCAGCCTTTTATTTTAGGAGTGAGAGAGGAAAGATTTCACCCCATCATAGGATTGAATTCTCTCACCCCAAATTAGGAAAATTTCTCTGCGCTCAAGCTATTGTCGCCCAATTGAAATTACTCACCCAACAGCAAGAAAGCGTTTATGGTGAAATGACTTTTTTGGTAGAGTCTCCTAGTAATGTCGCTCAGCATCTTTACAATTTACTCGGTTTTGGAATTCTCAGCCGGGAAATACAAGAACTTGTGATTGAGGGTTTGGAGAGGGAACCAAAGCAGGAGTTCTCCTTTGAGATGTTGTGCGATCGCCTGCTGCCTTTTTGGTATGCTTACTGTCGAGGTCGTTGGTTGGATGAAGGTATTGCACACCAAGCTTTAACTCATTTTCAGGCACTGCAAAACCCTGTAAATGTGGAACAAGTAAATGCAGCAGTGGGTCTGAATGTGTTTTTATTACTTTGTGCTTGCCATCAAAAAACGAAATTTCCGTTTTGGCCTTGCGGCAATCCAGATAATTTGGCACAATTCCAGCCAGAAGCATTAATGACGCTGATTGCTAGAACAGCAGTTTTGGATAAAGCTGCTTTCGCCACGCATCTGCACTCAACATCCCTTGTTTCCCTCAATTTATCAGCAGCGTATTTGCCACAAGTGATGCTGGCTGGGGCGAATCTTGAACAGGTAGATTTATCAAATACTCAGTTAATAGGGTCAAATTTAGCCAGAGTCAACTTGCAACAAGCAAATCTCGCCGGCGCCAATCTCACAGGAGCAAATCTCGCAGGAGTGAATCTCCAGTCAGCTAATCTCACTAACGCCTGCTTTTTTGAAGCTATTCTCAGTGACATTAACAGAGAAATCGCCGCAGCCAATGGTGCGGTCTTCTCATTACAAGAGTTTCAAGCAATTAAAAATCTGCTGTCAGAGTCATCCCACATCAATATCTTCATCCCCTATTCCTCTGAAAGCACAGCTGCTTGGTTAGACAATACCTCTGGAGTCACACTAGTTGAAAGTGCGGAAGGCAAACCAATGTTGTCAGCTGGTTTATACGAGGATTACGCTGATGATGAAACAATTTTGGGCTGAATGTTTAGGGGCTAGGAAATAAAAATTATCAATTATTTATTTATGAATTTATGAAATTATTCATGATTCTCACCCAGTCCCTAGTCCTTGGAATGACGATAACCGTAAAAGTTGATACTGTAGTCAGTAATTCGCACTCCTGTTTGTTCTTCAACTTGGCGAATTATATCTTCTGGTAATGTGACATAAACATCTAATATTTGGTTAGTATCCAGACAGTTGACATGACTGTGAGAGTCACTAAT
>JANZYY010000309.1 GCA_026419705.1 Fischerella sp. | reverse complement strand
ATTGTAGGGCGTCCATTTCCCCAGTCAAAACCTACTGTTGATGTAGAAACTTCACCGCCAGAAATAGAGTCAGGGAAATCAAAAGGAAAAACTCTCAATTCAAATACTGCCAACATTCTCGAACAGGCTAAAAAGAAGTATGAATCCGGAGATTTAGATGGTGCGATCGAACAGGTGAAGTCTATACCAGTCAGTGCTTCTAGTTTTCAAGAAATCGCAGAAATGATTACCCAATGGCAGCAAGATTGGGCTAAATCGGAAGCTTTATTCAATGATATTAATCAGGCACTCGATCGCGGTCAATGGGATAAAGTTTTAGCTTATAAAGATCATCCAGAAAAGCTACCCAATCTGGAATACTGGCGAAAGAAAATAGAACCATTGTTTCAGCAAGCTGCTGAAAATCTCGCCAAACAAAAGCAGCCTCAAGAAGGCAAACATGATTTTGATTCCCAAGCAAAACCCTAATAGTTAATGCTTAGCTTCTGCTTAATGATACCATAAAAAATATTTGCAGCAGGCACAAAAAGACATCAAAGAACTTGTTTGTTGTTAATAATGTGGATATTTGGCACAACAAACAACCAAGAACACCCTTGCTCTATGAATGAGAGCGGGTTCTGTCCCAGATTGCTGCAACCTCAAATCAGGGCTGGTAGATTGGAAATAGACACGCCACTTCCAAACTAACCAACAGATTAAGGATGGTTTACTCATGAAGAGCAAGCATCGAATTGTCTACACATTTCTGCTCAAAGGTGCTATGGTTTTTTCCGCCGTCTTAGTATCTGTTGGTGATGTCAGCGCCCAACTCGCACCATCCCCCTCTCCTGCTAATCAACAACAGCAAGAACAACAAGTACAAAAACTAGTCCAAACGGAAGTAGACAGAGCCTTTGGTCGTACACGCACCCTCTTGAATATTTGGGTAGTTATACTGACTCTATTTCCAGTTGCGGTCATTGCATCGTTTTGGCTGCTGCGAAGAGCTGTAGTTCGGGAAATCGTCGATAGAACGATGGAACAACTCAACGGACTAGAAGCATTGCAAAAACAACTCATCAGTGTCAAGCAAACAGCCCAAAGCAGCATACAACAAGCCCAAAACATCACCGCCGAATTAGAAAAACAAGCAGAAACATTGCGACAACGGATGATATCTATCATTCCATCAGAGATATCTCAGTCAAAGGCAGAGTACATAACAGAATTAGAAAAACAAATCAATACCTCGAAACAAGAACTAAAAAATCTGGAATCAGAGTTTGGCTCGCGATTGGCTGAATTAGAGTTAGATGCGCAACATCAAAAAAATATCACTCTTGATACTTTAGGAAAATTAAAATCAGAACTGATATCACAAATATCTGAATTCCAGTTTGAGAATCAAAAACAAAAAGAACAAACTTTTGCAGATTTAGAAAAATCACGCCAAGAATTTACGTCTCAACTGGCTAGTCGCCAATGGGAAGCGCAGCAACAACAAGAACAATTTTTGCAAAGTTTAACAAGACTGCAAGCAGAATTTTCCGAGCAACTGACTCAGTTGCATTTAGGTACTCAACAAGAAAAAGAGCAAGCCTTCGCGAATATCAATAAATCCATAGCAGAGCTGACAGAACAACTGCATTCAGTACAGTCAAACGCTCAGCAACAAAAACAGCAAATTCTAGAAAGTATGGAGAATTTACATGCAGAATTTGCTGCACAACTGATGCAATTACAATTAGATACTCAACAAAATCAAGGACAAATATTTGCAGATTTAGAAAAATCACGCCAGGAATTAACATCTCAACTAATGGGATGGCAATCGCAAGTTCAGCAACAGCAAGAAAAAATTTTGGCAAGCTTGAAGAATTTGCAGTCAGAATTTACTGTCCAAATTTCTGAGTTGCAATTATTGAGTCAACAACAAAAAGAAAAAGCTCTTGCAGATTTAGAAAAATCAAAACAAGATTTAATATCCCAATTTGCAACTCAATTAACAGAATGGCAGTTGGAAGTACAGCAACAAAAGCAAAAAATTCTAGAATATTTGCAGAAATCACACTCAGAATTTGCTGCACAATTATCTGAGTTGCAACTAGGAACTCAACAACAAAAAGACCAATTATTCGCAGAACTAGAAAAATCAAGAACTGAGTTAACATCTGAACTTAATAATATACAGTCAGATGCTCAGCAGCAAAAGCAGCGAGTTTTGAAAAGATTAGAGAAATTGCAGGCGGATTTGGCTTCACAACTCTCTGCATTGCTGAGAGATACTCAACGCAGAAAAGAACTTGTCCTTGAGAGTTTAGAAAAATCCGGTTCGGAATTAGCTTCTCAATTTTCGGAATTGCAATTGCATGCACAAGAACAAAAATCTTTGATTTTGGAGAAGCTAGAAAAATTAAAGTCTGATTTTCTCTCTCAACTCACAGAGTTGCAAATTGAAGCTCAACAACAAAAACAGCAGTTATTGGCGCAATTTTCAGAAATTACGCCTCCATCCCATTTGGAAGCTGCGATCGCGGAGGTTCAGGAAACAGTAAAATCAGCACCACAGCAATCCGCAGACTCAGAATTGATTCAACCACAGGATAAATTGACAGCAGATGATGATCTCAAACAGGGAGATACGCTGTTCTCGGAAAGACGCTACGAAGATGCGCTCGCTCTTTACAAAAAAGCCATAAAAATAAAACCAGATGACCCTGTAATCTGGTTAAAAATGGGCATGACACTGAGCAAGTTGAAGCAATATAAAGACGCAATCGCTTCCTACGAACAAGCCTTAAAAATCAACCCTGATTATCATCAAGCTTGGTGCGACAAAGGTGTAGCCCTAGGATTTTTACAGCGACATAAAGAAGCCTTAACCTGTTTTGACCGAGCTACAAAAATCAAGCCAGACGATGCTATTGCTTGGTTAAACCGAGGACTAGCACTGCAAGAATTAGAACAATATGAAAACGCGATCGCGTCTTTTGAGCGAGCAATTAAACTCAATCCCGACTCCTACAAAGCTTGGAATAACAGAGGTTATGCCTTAGTTATGCTAGGCTATGATGATGAAGCGATTGAAAGCTTTGACAAAGCTTTGAAAATTAAACCCGACTATGCCAATGCGTATTACAACAAAGCAGCTTGTTATGCATTACAAGAAAAAGTAGAATTAGCTTTGGAAAATCTTCAACAAGCAATCAATCTCAACCCCAGATATCAACAACAAGCGGAAGCTGATATAGACTTTGATTTAATCGCGGGGGATAAACGGTTTCGACAGTTAATTGCAGAGACCAGACAGGTAAAAAGTCAAAAATAAAGAATGATGATGTGCTGATAATTGGTAATTGGTACTTTGATGTTCTATGACTAAGTTTCTCCGCATCCATCTTCAGTTTTTGCAAGAAGTTTATGATTGGATGTGGCTAAGTCTAAATACAACATTATACAACGAATTAAATCTGGAAAAACTCTGCGCCCCCTGGCGCTAACTTTGCGTCCCTCTGTGTTTAAAATCCACAAAGCCGTATTAAGTTCCATTAGATGTAAATTATGAAATATTCATTGTTGATAATTTCAAAGCCAAACTATCGCCATGTCCACATCTGCCATTGACACTAAAGATACAGCAGCTATCCAAGCAGCACAAACAACAGTTGCAGTCTGCGATCGCTCCGGTTGGGGGCGCATCAAAGTTTCTGATGACGATCGCCTCCGCTTTTTGCACAACCAAAGCACCAACGATTTTCAAACACTTAAACCAGGTCAAGGCTGCGATACAGTGTTTGTGACATCCACAGCTCGTACTATTGACTTGGTGACAGGCTATGTCATGGAAGATGCGGTGCTATTGTTGGTTTCGCCCAACCGCCGTGAGTTTCTGATGCAATGGCTAGATCGTTATATCTTTTTTGCTGACAAGGTACAGCTAACCGATATCACTGATGAAACTGCAACCTTTAGCCTAATTGGTCCGGGGAGTGACGCTATCATCGAAAAACTAGGTGCTGGGGAAATTATCGGTCAACCCTACGGAAATCACCTCTCCATCCCCCCCGTGCATGGTGTTATCTTTGCTGTTGGTAGTGGCTTAGCTTCCCCTGGATACACCCTGATTTTGCCAGCTTCTGTGAAAGAAACTATTTGGAATCAAATCATTGAATTAGGCGCAGTTCCAATGAGCGATCGCGCTTGGGAAGTATTGCGAATTATACAAGGTCGCCCTGCTCCCGAACAGGAACTAACTGACGATTACAATCCTCTGGAAGCCGGATTATGGCAAACAATTTCCTTTAATAAAGGTTGTTATATCGGCCAAGAAACCATCACCCGTTTAAATACTTATAAAGGTGTAAAACAACACCTTTGGGGCATACGTTTAAGCGCTTTCGTGGAACCAGGAACAACTATTACAGTCGGGGATGAAAAAATTGGCAAGCTGACCAGTTGCACGCAAACAGCTGAAGGCTATCGTGGTTTGGGCTACATCCGTACCAAAGCCGGTGGTGCAGGTTTGCAAGTCCAAGTCGGAGAAGCCACAGGTGAAATAGTAGAGGTTCCCTATGTTTCTCACGAGTACCCGCAGTAATGGAGTTAGGTTTTGGAGCTAGAGCACCGATGCAGCTATTTTCAGACAAAGGGAGATGGGGGATTTTGCGCGGACAGTCTCCCCCTTGTTACCAGCTATGAACTTTGGTGTAAAGACGCTCAAAGACTAACGCCTAGCCAATTTCTTTGCCATCTTCCGCAGACGAATTGACTGGGGAGTAACTTCCACCAATTCATCGGGTCCGATGTACTCTAGAGCACGCTCTAGGCTCATTTCTATTGGCGCTTGCAACTGCACCAATTCTTCAGCGCTAGAAGCGCGGTGGTTGGTAAGCTGCTTGGTCTTGCAGACATTAAGTTCCAAGTCTTGGGGACGATTGTGTTCGCCGACAATCATGCCCTTATACACCCTCGTACCAGGAGTGATAAAGAATACACCCCTATCTTCGGCATTCTTCATGGCGTAGAAGGTGGAGACACCCTCTTCAAAAGCGATCAATACGCCTTTATTGCGGGCTTCAATATTACCGGTGATGGGACGATAGTCCAGAAAGCTGTGATTCATAATACCTTCGCCGCGCGTCATCCGCATAAATTCACCCCGGAAACCAATTAATCCACGGGCGGGAATTACGAACTCTAGTTGGGTGCGTCCATTACCACCAACTTGCATATCTTGCATTTCACCCTTGCGTTGTCCCAAGCGTTCTATGCAGCTACCAACATTATCTTCGGGAACGTCTAAAACTAAGAGTTCGTAAGGTTCACAGGGTTGTCCGTTGACTTCACGGTAAATTACCTGGGGTTGGGAAACTTGAAACTCGTAACCTTCACGGCGCATAGTTTCGATTAAGATACCCAGGTGCAACTCACCACGACCAGAAACGAGGAATTTATCGGGAGAGTCGGTTTCTTCAACGCGGAGGGCGACGTTGGTTTCTAGTTCGCGGAAAAGGCGATCGCGTAGTTGTCGAGATGTCACTAGTTTACCTTCTTGACCCGCAAAAGGTGAATCGTTCACCCAGAAAGTCATCTGCAATGTTGGTTCATCCACTTTAATCAGTGGTAGAGCCTGGGGTTCGTTGGGATCGGTGATTGTTTCACCAATATTCGCATCAGCAAAACCAGCCACCGCCACAATATAACCAGCGGTCGCTTCTTCCATTTCTACCCGCTTCAAACCTTCAAAGCCCATTAACTTAGTAATTTTGGCTTTGACGATGTTACCGTTTTCTTTCACCAAAGCTGCTTGTTGTCCCACACGGATCTTACCGTTGTGAATTCTACCAATTACAATCCGTCCTAGATATTCAGAATAATCTAGCGTGGTGACTTGCAGTTGCAATGGTTTGTTGACATCGCCTACTGGTGGCGGTACATGACGCAGTATGGCATCAAATAGCGGTTGCATGTCCTTGGGTTCATCATCCAAGTCATTTTTGGCATAACCACTTAAACCAGAGGCGAACAAATAGGGAAAATCACACTGGTCTTCATCTGCACCTAATTCCAAGAACAAATCCAGTACTTTATCGATTGCACCGTACGGATCTGCTTGCGGACGATCGATCTTGTTAACTACAACAATGGGGCGAAGTCCTTTTTCTAGTGCTTTTTTTAACACAAACCGAGTCTGAGGCATAGGACCTTCGTTGGCATCTACAATTAGGATGCAACCATCAACCATGCCTAGTACACGTTCAACTTCACCGC
>JANZYY010000308.1 GCA_026419705.1 Fischerella sp. | reverse complement strand
ATTATTAGGTACTGTGGCAGTGGCATTTTTATTTTGGGATACACCACGACTGCTGACCAGTGCCTATATGTGGATAGGAATGCTCATCGGCATGATACCGGTAGCGATTTGGTACAGTGCCCAGTGGTGGGAATATGGTCAAACTTTTACTAATGTCGGCGTGGTCAGTCAATCTCTCCGCCGTATTTGGACACCTGTTGAAGAAAATTCCGGACCACCTTGGTACTATCTGCTGGAAATTCTCAAGTACACTTGGCCTTGGTTACTTTTTTTGCCATCCAGCTTGCGTTTATCCTGGCAAAACCGCAACTTCAGTTGGGCAAAACTTGTCTTGGTATGGATGGTAGTTTATTTGATCGCGATTTCTCTAATGAGAACCAAGCTTCCTTGGTATGTGTTTCCAATTTATCCTAGCTTAGCCTTAACGATCGGAGCAAAACTGGGGGAAATGGAGAATTTGCCTTTACTGTCATCTTATCCCCGTCCTTGGGTGGTAATTTTGACAATTCTGGCAGTGGTAGCAGTTGGTGGTAGCATTTACTTTAGTTGGGGATCGGCATCAAAATCAGATTTACAACTGACTTTTGCCGCAGTTGCAGCAACAATGGCTTTAGCAGCAATTCTGGCGGAGCGCGGTGATATACAATTTCTCAGAGTTTTGTTTTGGGGATCTTATATTTCCCTGCTGTTGTTGATGAAATCTAACTATTGGGTTTGGGAATTAGGGGAACGCTATCCAGTCAAACCAGTCGCAGCCATGATTCAACAGGAAACACCACCAGGTACAAAGATATACACATCAAATCCTGAAAACCGTCCGTCGTTAAATTTTTATAGCGATCGCAACATAGTTTCTGCTTCAAAGAAGGAATTGCAATATTATTGGCGCTACAAAGAACAACCTTACTTCTTACTAGATGAATCTACCTTTAATAATCTTCAACTCGATTCAGCAAAGCTACTTGACCAAGCGGAAGGTTGGAAACTAATTACAAAAGATACAAGTAAATTATGAATTGTTGTTTGTTGGTGGCTGTTTGTTGTTTGGAAAAACCGACTACCAACAACCAACCACCAACTATGACCAAGAGTAATTTTTGATATACTAATACTGAAATTTGTGGAAGAGGATATTTATCCCAGCAAAAGCGCTCACTGGATTTTTTTTCCCCGATCTCTGATATTTTCTATACTTGGTGATGAAGCGTCACGATTGCGATTTTGGTCAGACACAGCAATCATACCAAACAGAACAGCACCTCCTATAGCTAAGACTAACAAAGGACGTTTAAGGATGACGAAATCACGGATGAGCCTTGCTAAGGGTCGGCTTTGACGACGCAGCATGGACGAAATCATCATCTGTTTAAATGTAAACGGATCGCGGACGTAATGACCGCTGTTTGAGACTACAAGTCTTTCTTGACAATACGGACAGGTAAACAAGCCAACATAACTCTTAACTGGTTTAGGTGTAGAATTTCTTTGGCAAATGGGGCAAATCACATAATGATGATCAAAAGCGTGTGTGTTCATCTACCTTGTCCGCTTAGTCCACGTACTTGCTCTATAAAAATAGACTTCTTGCAGAAGCCGGGAAAAAGACGAAGGGTAAGGGTGAAAGGTATGAAAGCATCCCTGCATCTTTAAGCTTTCTCCTCCTTTTCTTGCAAGAGGTCTAATATCTAAATTGAATTCTCGTTCAAAGGGCATATGGATTTTCCCACACATCTGATCTCAGCCATGTTGCACGCAATTGTTAAAGATAATGCAGTGCCGTGGCTGGCACTGCAACACGAGTATAATCAGATTCGGCTGAGAATAATTCCCCATCGCTTTTGTTAATCCTCCTAAATAACATGAGTTTCTAGTTTTCTCCCATTTAAGCACTCTCACCACACAAATTTTGCAAGCTAGAAAATTTTTCACAAAAGCTTTGTAAATTAACAAATAGAGTCAGAACTTTGTTTGCAAAGTCTCTACTTGTCTGGTGACTAAACGATCGCTCAAAATGAAAAGCAATACATAAAATCTTAAATTTTTTATTAGATTTACTCCTCACTCAATGACTCTCCTCCCTCCCACAGAACTCAGGAAGGCGACGGAACAATCTGCCTTTCCTTCTCCTTCCATTCGTTTAACCTATCTATTTAACCGTTTTCAACCATCCCCAGAAACCGTTGTCCTGCTTTTAGCGTTGCTAATTGGCGGCGGTAGTGGGATGGGCGTGGTTACTTTTCACTATTTGATCCAGCTGATTCACCACCTGATGCTGGAAAACTTTATGAGTATAGTTGGCGCTTGGGGTGCTTGGACTTTAGCTTGCGTTCCCATCCTAGGCGGATTAATTGTTGGTTTGATGCGCTGGCGAACGCAAGACTTTGGCCCTGGACTTTCATCTTTAATTGCTGCTTCCCAAAAAGGGGAGATCAAACGACAGCTACGACCGGTGACAAAGATGCTAGCCGCAGCAGTTTCTTTGGGGAGTGGTGCTTCCCTGGGACCTGAAGGTCCCAGTGTAGAAATTGGTGCTAATTTTGGCATGCTGTTGTCTGTGGTGCTGCAAGTATCACAAGAGCGCCAGCGTTTGCTTTTAGGTGCTGGCGCTGCGGCTGGCTTGGCTGCTGGATTTAACGCCCCGATTGCAGGTGTTTTTTTTGCCTTAGAGGTAGTGCTGGGAGCAACATCATTTGCTACTTCTGCGGTGAGTGTGGTGTTACTAGCAGCAGTAGTAGCGGCGTTAATTGCTCACATTGGTTTGGGAGCACAACCGGCTTTTGCTTTACCTGTTTACCAGGTCCGCAGCCCCTTAGAATTACCCTTATATCTCGGCTTGGGTTTGTGGGCAAGTCTGGTGTCTTTGACTTATACCCAGTTAATTCGGTTGGCAAAAGCCTGCTTTGCAGGTAACGTTCCCGGCTTTACTTGGTTGGGAAAAATACCGAAGCACATCCATCCTATTATTGGGGGTGCGATCGTTGGTGCAGTTGCTTTGCATTTTCCACAAATTTTGGGTATTGGTTATGAAACAGTAGAAGCGATGCTTCAGGATGTGGAATTTTCGCTGCAACTTTTGATTGTGTTGCTGTTAGTAAAATTGGCAATGACCGCAATTAGCGTTGGTAGTGGTTTTGTCGGTGGTGTATTTGCTCCAGCAATGTTTTTGGGTGCTTCTTTAGGTTCTGCTTATGCAAAAATTCTGGCAAATGCCGCACCTGCAATTAGTGATTTTATAGCTGCTCCTCCAGCTTATGCAATGGTAGGAATGGCAGCAGTTCTTGCTGCCAGTGTGAAAGCACCATTAACAGCAATTTTGTTGTTGTTTGAATTAACGCAAGACTACCGTATTGTTTTACCTCTCATGGCAGCTGTAGGTTTAAGTGTTTGGTTAGTGGAGAGGATTAAGCCTAATTCTAACTCCAATTTAAATCTTCAACAAATAGGTCTTTCGGAATTGAAAGACGAACAGGCAGAAATTTTACAGCAAATAATCGTCGAAGAAGCCATGCATCCTTGTCCAAAGCAACTGCTAGCAACTATGACAGTAATAGAGGCTGCAATGGAAATGATACGCGATCGCTCTCGCAGTGCCTTAGTAGTTAATGAAGTAGGGCAATTAGTTGGTATCCTTTCTCTAGAAGATATTAATCGCACCCTTTCTGTTTGGCAAAATTACCCATCTTCATCAATTGAAAATCAAGATGAATTTTCCAATCAAATTCTCATGGATATTTGTACCACTGATATTCTCTATGCTTGGCGAGATGAACCCTTATCTGAGGCTTTAGATCGCATGGCTCTTCGTGGTTTGCATCAGTTACCAGTGGTAGCGCGGGACAACCCTGAACAAATTTTGGGTTTGCTAGAACGAGAACAAATTGCTTTAACCTGCAACATCGCAGTCACGCGTAAAGCTATCCGCCACTATCTACCAGCAATGAGGAAAACAGATGTAGTCAACAGTCAATAGTCAATGGTCAATAGTCAATGGTAAATACTATTGACTATTGACTTTGGACTCTTGACCATTCACTATATTATGCTGTTGCTTCTAGGACTTCAGACTCATCTTTTTCATCTGAGTCTATTTGCCTCAGACGAATATGCTTCTTGCCCAAAGTGATCGCAAATTCATCTCCGGGCTTGAGATTCATCTGTTTGGTGTAAGCAGAACCTATTAGCAAGTTACCGTTAGACTGCACGCTAATTCTGTAACTAGCACTGCGTCCACCACGTCCATTTGTGCTGGGAGCACTATCTAACTGAATACCCTCAGCATCAATTAAGGCATTCAAGAACTTCATCATGTTGACACGCTCTATACCATTTTTTGTCACGGTATAGTAGCCACACTGTTTAGCTTTTTCTTCTTTGCTCAGATTTTCTAGCTCTTTGACTTTTTTGAGCAGTTCTTCACCGGTTAGGGGTTCAATTTTTTTCTGTTTAGCCATCAACTTAGAGCGAAAATGAACGAACGATTGAAGGAGTTTAATCGATTTTATTTTAGCTGAACTTGAGGAAGTAGTAACACAATCCTGAAATTTTGATATCAGCTACCGCAAAGTATATTACATGAGTCAGCAGAATTTTTGGTGTTCTCCAAATATTCCCTTTGCAATATATTTCAATGAGTTGGACAGAGGTTGATAACTATCTAGAGTTTGTGGGCAACTGCTACACTGGAATCTATATTTGTTTAAGATTCCTAAAGCATAGCTAAAAAAGTTGTTCGCTTGTACTTGTTTGATAACTGGCACACAGAATGATAAGTAAAACTGATCCTTAGTCATTAGTCATTGGTTGGTTGTTGGTAGTTGGTGGTTGGTTGAAACACCAAACAACAAACACCAAACAACAAACAACAAATAAAAAACTTACCGAAATGAAATTAACTACCAAAGGACACTATAGTGTAAAGGCTTTACTGGATTTGAGTTTACAGCCAGAGTATGGCCCTGTTTCTACTAGAGCGATCGCTTCTCGTCAAGATATCCCAGCTGCATATTTAGAAAAACTGCTAATAGAAATGCGTCGTGCTGGGTTAGTAAAATCAATTCGCGGTAGCTTTGGTGGATACCAGCTAGCACGAGAACCAGCACAAATATCTTTAGGAGAAATTTTAGAGGCAGTTGGTGAAACTATAGAACCTTTACCCCATCACCACACTTCTCCAGGACAAGTAGAAGATTGGGTAACATTTACTCTTTGGCAAAGGCTACACCAAAAATTGAAAGAAGCATTGTACACTATTACTTTGGCCGATCTTTATTACGACGCCCGCAGCTGGCAAGCTTCTCTTGGAGAAGAAGCTAGCTTTGTTGTTTAGTCATTGTCAGGTGTTGATAGTTGGTTGTTGATGGTTGATCGAAACACCAAACAACAAACAACAAACAACAAACAACAAACAAAGGACAAATGACAGCTGTTGTTGTTTTAATCATTGCTGCTGGCTTAGATTACTTAGTCGGCGATCCCTGGGGATGGCCTCATCCTGTGCGAGTGATGGGGTGGGTAATTTCTCGCTTCAGCAAATTTGCTCTGACATATTGTCAAAATCCCCTAACACAGCGCTTAGCTGGAATATTGCTGGGTACTTTTTTAATAATTGCTAGTGGCGTCGCTGGCTACTTGATAATTCAAGCTGTCAGATGGCTGCATCCTATTTTGGGAATTGCAACAGAAAGCATTCTCTTAGCTAGCTGTTTTGCTGGGAAAAGTTTGAGAGTAGCAGCTCAAGCAGTTTTAGAACCTCTAAGATTAGGAAAAATTCAGGATGCTCGTTCTGTTTTAAGTAATTATGTCGGTCGAGATACACAAAATCTGACAGAATCAGAAATTTTGCGAGCAGTTCTAGAAACAGTTACAGAAAATGCCATTGATGGAGTTATGGCTCCTCTTTTTTATGCAATCATTGGTGCATTTGTACCAGTTGTAGGTTCAGTCCCCTTGGCTTTAGCATATAAAGCCAGCAGTACCCTTGATTCAATGGTGGGTTATCAACAAGCACCCTACACCTATTTGGGATGGTTTAGCGCCCGGTTAGAAGATGGCTTGACTTGGGTTCCCTGTCGTTTAGCTGTAATCACTTTGGCGCTACTGTCAGGTAAACCTCTGCATGTAATCCGAATTTGTCGCCGTGACGCACCCAATGACCCCAGTCCTAACTCTGGTTGGAGTGAGTGCGCTTATGCTGCTACTTTGGGCGTACAGGTGGGAGGTACTAATTGGTATCGTGGCTGTCTCTTATACACATCTGAC
>JANZYY010000307.1 GCA_026419705.1 Fischerella sp. | reverse complement strand
ATAAAAATAGTGTTGACGCTTACATCAATAGAGGAATTACCTATCGCAGGCTGGGTTACTATGAACAAGCCCTTGCCGATTACCAACAAGCTATTAGTATAGATAGTGACAATGCAGATGCTTATTATGCCCTAGGTCTTACTTACGCCCAGTTAGGAAATAAGCAAGCAGCGGTTGAGAGTTATCGCAAAGCTGCAAATCTTTACCAGCAAAAAGGAAAGAAAAATTACCGCAAGAGTGCATTGATGCGAATTAACGAGCTTCAGCAATAGTCCAATTTCATCGAAGCAACTTAACTTATGCGCGATCGCAATGCAATCAAAAAAGGCGTTGCTGATTTTATGTATGAAAATTATTTTGCGTAATACCAAAACCATTGACCAGACGCGATATATCGCGTCTGGTCATCCGAATTCATAGCGCGATTCAGCAACGCCTCAAAAAAAATTCCTTGAGGCATGTAGATGCCTCAAGGCAATGCCGAATATTACATGCTTGTACTAGTATGCCGTGCAGAAGTAGTTTTGTAATGAGGAGTCTAATACCTGAGGGCGATCGCCTCACGCCATATTTGATACCGTGCAGGTTTAGCATAATGATGTTTGAGATCATCAACAAACAATCTCATCAAAAGTTCCAGCATTTCTACTGACTTGGAATCACAAAAAGTTTTATGATGTCGTCGCGCTAGATTATGTCTTAATCTACTATTTTCGCCTTCCACTGATGGTCTTCTTGATTAATCAAACATGGATAAACTGGGTAGCCATCTGTAACATAAAAATATGAATTTCATGCTTTGATTCTCTGCCACAAAAGCTTGAAAATCTCTGAACTTCTATCCCCCAAAACCCAACCTAAAATTCCTGAAGTCTTGTGATTAACTACGCTCCATAACCAAAATTTGTTTTTTTTGAGTCAACAAAAGTTTCTGATTCATCAACTTCCGTTATTTCCGGTATCTCAGTTGTTTCTGGATTCTCTGATAGCGGATATGGCTTGAACCACAACGTCGGCATTCCATGAAGATTCACCCTCATTCATATTCTGATTGTGCAACGCCGAATTTTCCGTGCCCAGGGTATGATCGGGAGTGACTTGTGCTTTTGCTACAGTCATGGGTGCAAGGCTGCTGACGGTGCATAAGGGCAAGGTAATCACAGCAAATAGTTCGCGAGCCAGTTTTATCATCAGTACCTTAAAAGATTCTAGGGTCAGAAAACGGCAATTTTCAAATTCTGATACACCCAGTAATACGGCTTCTTAAATATTTAAATAATTGTACAACTTCTCAAGCACACAATCAGTATTCTTTGTGTCTTGGAGTCTTAGTGGTTCAAAAATTTTACCACCAAAGCACCAAGACACCAAGTATTTTCTAATTCTTAGAAAATTTCATAATCGGACATAAAATTCGCCTTCCCACTCGAAATCAAGGAGGGTATCATAAAGACTGCCTTTCTTAAATACAAATTTATGCAAATTTCTACTAAGTTTAGCAATTACGAACGAACAAATTGCTAAACTTCTTTGATTAAAAAAACAAGTTATAACTATGGCTGTTGTTGAAAATCCAAAATCAACGAGTATCCTTTTTAATTAAGAGTTGAAGTGTCAAAAGCGCGGAAAATCGATAATTTATCTAGGGTTATAGTTAGGAGATTGTATGAAAAGCGACATAGCAATTGAAAGATTGCGCCGCTACAAAGAATATGGGGAATCTGTGCTGCAAAGCCTAGAATTAGTATCACAAAATCCACCGCCCCAGGAAAGTTGGGTTCCTGCTAGTGTTCGCGAACACATCCTAAATTTGCAATCAGCTGGGGAAAGAGTAGTAAAACTAGCTTCTTCACCTGTCAAAATTGGCATCATGGGTGAATTTAGCAGTGGCAAAACATTATTAATCGGTAGTCTGATTGGCTACGCTGATGCTTTGCCAGTCAGTGAAACTCCCACCACTGGTAACGTCACTGCGATTCACCTGCGTCAGCAAGCAGATTTACAAACGACGCAAATTGGCAAATACACTGTCGAATATCTGTCTGATGAAGGTGTGAAAGAATGTCTGCGCTTTATGCTACAAGAAATGGAAGTGCGAGTCAAAGCAGCAGAAGTATCTTTAACCCAAGTTGAATCTTTAAAAAATTTGTACCCAACTACTGTTATCGATAGCAACGGGATCTTGAGATGGTGCGAACAAGTTTGGAATCAAACGCAAAGTTTAGAACTGCGATCGCTACTGCGAGAGTTAGTAGTATTCATGCGTACCTACAACGCCTACGGCAAATATATTTGCGGTAAAAGCTACCAGATTGACCAGACTACTGCAAAAAAAGGGCTAAGATTAACTGAGCCACCCATGAATATCTTGGAACTCAACTTTGCGCAACTACCGCCACCTCCCCAAACGTGGACAAATTTCGCCCAACCATCAGCAACAGATTTGCAGAACAGCTTTTCTCTGATTCGCCGTATCGATGTCACAGTTGAGGTATCGAAAGAAGTTTGGGATTTATCTTCCCTACAAGGGACAAATGAGTTCATACTATTGGACTTCCCGGGCTTGGGTTCTGCAGATTCCGGCGTGCGGGACGGCTTTTTGTCGCTGCGGGAACTCAGAGATGTCCAAACTATCCTGCTGCTACTCAATGGCAGATATCCAGGTGGTGCGATCGCATCTAAAATTCGTACAATGCTGGAACGAGACAAAGGNCAAGACTTAAGAGATAGAATCATCGTTGGTGTGGGACGCTTCAACCAACTCCCCCTCACCTCAAGTGACGAACGTACTCTTGATGAGCTTGTAGATGAGCCATTACTTTCAGAAGAAACTATTTTAGAACGCCTCAGCATCCTCCAACTTACCATTGCCAGCGCCAGCAATTTAACCGCAGAGAAAAAAAATATTGTTCTGCTGTCCCAACTCCACGGCTTAACTAAACTTGCCGAACTATCTTCACTAGTGCAAGTATGCTCCCCAGAATTTCTCCCCGAACTGGACATCCCCAACAAACCTCAAGAAGTGGAATTGCGGGAAAAATGGCAACAACTAAGTCAAATGCTACCCGCCTCTAGCACCCTGCACAAGCAACTCAATGACTTTGCTGAAGATGGCGGAATTAGCAGGTTGCGCTCACTACTCAAAGACCACGTAGCCCAACATGGTATGAAGCAACTTGTAGAAGACACCCAAAGGGCTGCACAAGCTTTGCAACAGGAGCAAAACAACCTCAAAACTCTCCTCGAACAAATCCCAGCATACATCCCTGTCGAAGAAAACCCGGCTTTCATAGAACTGCGGGAAGCGATTGAAAATTTAGTAACTATCTACAGACAATTTCAAGAAGAATTGGAAAAACAACCCATCTTAAAGAACCGTAACGGCGTAGCTGTCAGTGACGTAGTCAAAGACGAGTTAACTAATAAAATCTTTTTTGAGTGGAGTGAGTGGACATTACTCTTTGATAGAACTAAAAATGGCGCGATCGCCCTTACCAAAACCGAAAGCTTTTTTGGTGATGAAGAAATAGAAGACACAATTCCCACCAAAAGTGACGACTTTTATCCTGCATTTGTCCAAACCATCCAGGAAATGCAAGCCTTCGCCCACGAGTGCACTAAACAGGCAGTAACAGACTTTTTTAGTAAACTATCTGGGGAAGTATCTCGCGAACGCAACACAGTCAATTCTGTAGTCTCCCCCGAAATCGAACAGTATATCCAGCACAACTGTGGTAAAAATCAACTCCGCCTTTACCGTAACCTCCTGCGTGCAGTAGATCCAGCAAATAAATGGCAAAAGTTGATTATCGAACACAGCGGACTAGCTGGTAACCAGCTTCCCATCAAAGCCGATACCTTATTTCCTTTAGCAAGAAAAGATGACAAACACCCCACCGGTCAAATTTTAGATTGGAGTCCTGATAAAAAATTTCCCGTTCCCCCCAGACCATTTAACCATCAAATCGCCGTTTTGCGACTGCGCGATGAAATCACCGCCAGTGCTAGTTTACACCTAGTTCAATACGTAAGCCAATTAACCAAACAGGTAAAATTTTCTTTTTCTAGAGCACTCAAGGAGATTGTAGACAGCTTGCAAGAACTTTTGAAATCAAAACACGAACCTTTACTTCGACATATCGCCGCTACAGACAAAGACAAACCTATATCTGTTCCACCTTGGTTGGAAACACTTTCGCAAGTGGCGATCGCTTCGGAATTCAGAGAAATTTAATCTTTGTGTCTTCGTGTCTTCGTAGTTCGTTTTTCCAACCACCAAGACACTAAGACACGAAGAAGAAACAGGAAGGAATATATAATAATGCCGATCAAAATCGAACTTTTTAACCGTTATCAATTGCGTACTAATCCAAATAACCCATCGCTGTTGCTGTTACCAGCAATTGAAATTAAACCTTATCCTACTCATAATTTTCCTCATATTTTCCGAATTAATATATTTGTTACTGGCACGCCAGAAGAATTGGCAGTTGCGATGCAAGCCGCATATAAAAGTGTAAACTTTGGTACAACTAAACTTTTACAACTTTCTACTCCCCAGCGATTAAGACAAAGTGATTGTCGGTGGAATCAACCTTTACCAGCAGGTGTTAATTGCACTTTACAAGTAACTGTAGAGTATTTTGACTCGGATGCAATGGGGGAACCGCTGTTGTCGATTAGCAAGTACACCACGGCCGAATGCCATATCTGGACAAATCCAAGCAAAGATTATTCGATTAAAAAACCAATCATGTCTTTTACAGAATTTACAGATTCAGTGTTGAGTTCATTTAAACATCCAACATCGCCAACGCTACCAGAAACGGAATTAGTAGCAGAAACTGAACCAGTTAAGCAGATCGAAAATCAGCCAGAAATTACTTATCCCGGCTGGTTTGCTATTGATTTTGGTACGTCTAACTCGACAGTCACGCTTTACGATCCAAAGGTGATTGTCACGCCTCATAGTTTTCCTCACGAACAAGAAACGAGGTTGCGCGATCGCTTAGCTGTATGGTTAAGTCAACGTCCTGTAGAGAATGTCGCGGGTATAACTCAGGATGCTTGGGTGCAAGAATGGCAAAGATTTCTGGCTGAAGCGAGTAAAAATTTGCAAGATGATAATACTGTAAATTTACGCCATCTGCATGGAGAGCAATTTTTAGAAGCAATTCGCCAGATTGAAATTGCTTTAAGCAAGCGCCTACCTTGGTTTCGTCGCGCTGCTAGCAAGCACCTAAATAAAATTTACCATGAAGTTTTTCGCGTCCCGCCGCTAGAATGGCAAAGTTTAATCTCGGTAGAACTAGATAGAGACCGGCGTTTGAGTGAAATTCCCAGCGAGATCGAAATTATCAGTTTAGAACCGTTTTTACCGAAGGACGATCCAGCAAAAGTCAAAGTCAGCTTAGGTGAACCAGCCAAGCAGCATCGCCTTGAGGCCATCAGACAAGGAGAGGGAATTGATGGTAGGTTCCTGCATTCACCCAAACGCTACTTTGGGCAAGAACGCTCTTTTCAAATTACCCTGAATGACAAACAGGATAATATCCCTGTCAACAAACTTTTGCAAGCAGCTTATGCTCAGCTGATTGATTTGACCGAAAAATACCGACAGCGTTCGGGCAAATGTTCGCAAGGTAAATTTTACCGTGCCGTAGTCACTTACCCAACTATTGCTTCGCCATTTGTCCGTCGTGAAATAGAGCAGTTGGTGAAACAACTGGGTATCGACGATGTGCAGATGGCTTATGACGAGGCTGTTTCAGCAGCAATATTCTTTTTATGGCGAGAATTTGGCGGCGATTTGAATTTAGGAATTGAATCTTTCAAAACTCGCTGTCGTCGCGAAGGGGATAGATGGTGGCAAAATGTCATGGTTTTGGACATTGGTGGTGGAACAACGGACTTAGCCTTGATTCGCCTGACTCTAGAAGAAATTAACCCCTTCGAGCCTGGGGAAGATCGAGGGGATGGCGGACGCTATTATAAACTTACACCTAAACTGTTAGGTTCTTCCGGTCATTTGCAACTGGGCGGCGAACTGATTACACTGCGACTATTGTTACTTTTGAAAGCAGCGATCGCCGACTGCTTGCTTAGCGCAATTACCGAAGAAAGTTTCCCCCCAGATGTATTAAAAATCCAACCAGAAGAATTAAGCGATCGCTTTCTCCAAAACGGCAAATTCCAGAGAGGTTCATTGTTAGCTTGCGTAGATAACGAGATTCGCGAAGGCGAAGCTTACAAAGAAGCCTTAAAC
>JANZYY010000306.1:4528-6269 GCA_026419705.1 Fischerella sp. | reverse complement strand
GTCTTCTATCGCATCGGAAATGCGTACTAACTCTTGGGGTACAACCCTCCCAGCACCCATGTTCAAATGACCAACTTCTGAGTTGCCCATTTGACCCTCTGGCAATCCCACTGCTTTTCCGGATGTGCGGATCAGGGTGTGCGGATATGTTGCCCATAAGCTATCCATTACCGGAGTTTTAGCAGCTGCAATAGCATTTCCTTGTGTCTCCTCGCAGTAGCCCCATCCGTCTAAAATGACTAGCACCACGGGAGCAACAGGTGCTTTGGTCATAATAAAATTGCCCTTTACTTTTTGTAATACCCGAATGATACCACTGCTAATGAAAGCCGCAAGTAGATTTGTGCTTATTAACTTCTTTTATATGAAGATTTCGATTTTTTAGAAATTTCTTAAAGTATAGCAATTTTTGATTAATTTTTGTGGTATCCGGAATTGTCGGTTGTTGATGCTTGGTGGTTGGTTGGTAGTTCTTCCAAACAACAAACAACTACCAACAAACAACAATGTTTACTTATTCTTCGCCGCCGCTTTGGCAGCTTTGGCAGCTTTTTTAGCTGCTTTTTCAGCGGCGATCGCCGCTAACCGAGCTTGTTCTTTTTCTTCGGCTATTTTCTCCAGGTAGTAATGATAGTCACCCAGATAGACACGGAATTCTCCATCTCGAATTTCCACGATTTTATTTGCTACCTGAGAGATAAAATATCGGTCGTGAGAAACAACAATCGCTGTGCCCTCATAGTTTTGTAGTGCTTCTTCCAGCATTTCTTTAGCTGGAATATCTAAGTGGTTTGTCGGCTCATCTAATATCAGTAAATTTGCTGGGCACAAAAGCATTTTTGCTAACGCTAGACGTGCTTTTTCACCACCACTCAAGGCAGCAACTTTTTTAAACACTGTATCGCCACTGAATAAAAAGCGTCCCAGCAGTGTGCGGACTTCTTCATCTTTCCATTCAGGCACTTCATCATGGATAGTTTCCATCACGGTTTTTTGCAAGTCCAAAGCTTCCGCCTGGTTTTGCTCAAAGTAACCTGGGATCACATTGTGTTCGCCTAATTTGACAGTACCTTCTGTGGCTTGTTCTATACCCATAATTAGGCGTAACAAAGTAGATTTGCCAGCACCGTTAGGGCCTAGAAAAGCAATGCGATCGCCTCTTTCAATCAGAAGATTCGCACCCAAGAAGAGAATCTTATCATCATATATGTGAGTTAAATCTTTGATTTCCACTACTTTCCGTCCACTGCGGGGTGCAGGGGGAAAACGGAAGCGTAATGTTCTTACCCCAGCAGTGGGTGCTTGAATGCGCTCAATTTTTTCTAGTTGCTTTTCCCGGCTTTTTGCTTGGGTGCTGCGGGTAGCGCTAGCACGGAACCTGTCAACAAAGGCTTGTTGCTTCTCCAGTTCTTTTTGCTGGCGTTCGTAAGCATTCAGTTGTGCTGTTTGATTTGCGGCTTTTTGTTGTAGATATGCCGAGTAGTTACCGAGGTAGGTAGTGGAAACGCCACGTTCAGTTTCGACAATTTGGGTACACAGACGATCGAGGAACTCACGGTCATGGGAAACTATTACCATCGGCGTACTCAAGCCTTTGAGGTAATTTTCCAGCCACTCAATAGTTTCCAAATCTAGGTGGTTAGTTGGCTCGTCCAGAAGCAACAAATCAGGCTCTTGCAGAAGGATTTTACCCAAACTGATTCGCATCTGCCAACCGCCTGTCTCTTATACACATCTCCGA
>JANZYY010000306.1:0-4518 GCA_026419705.1 Fischerella sp. | reverse complement strand
CCGCCACTGAAAGCACCAACTAGGCGATCGCTATCTTCTGGTTCAAAGCCCATTTCTGGTAATATCTTGCCAATGCGTGCCTCTAAGGTATAACCATCTAAGGCTTCAAACTGCCGCTGCAAGCGATCCAATTTCTTAATCAGTTTCTCCAGTTCTTCGGCAGATGCAGTTTCCATTTGTTTTTGTACCTGCACTAAAGACAACTGTACCTGGTTTGCTTCCTTAAAGACTGTCCAGAATTCTTCTCTGACGGTGCGCCCGGGATCTACATCAAACTCTTGGTTGAGGTAGGCTATGTGTAAGCTGGCAGGACGAATAACTTCACCAGAGGTTGGCTCAACTTTGCCGGTAATGATTTTGAGTTGAGTGGATTTACCGGCACCATTCACACCCACTAAACCAACGCGATCGCCAATTTTGACTTCCCAATTAATATCCTTGAGAACTTCGCCAGTCGGATAAGTTTTACTAATATGTTCCAGTCTTAGCATTGAGTGTCTCCAAGGTAGGCAAAGTGCAGGGAAGGCTAACTCACATCGAGTCCAATCTTAACAAAATTTAATTACAGATTCTGTACGAAAAATTCCTTGAAGACAGGGGAAAATTTTGGGCTGACGCGGTGCTAATAGTTACTATGTTGCCGCGACGCCAGTATGCGTGAAAACACGCTTTCGCAAACATTATTTCACACCTTGCACCCCTGGAGACTCCGCCTCCAAACCCTCGTTACCTCCTTCCTGCAGGCTATGGTGCAAATGCCACAAAAGTGAATCTCAAGCTTGGGCATCTGCACCATGAATCTTAATATTCAGAGTCTTCATGTTAGTTGACCCCGTTATTATTGCTAAGAGTAAAATAATCTTTAAATCTGCATCAAATTAGCAAACTTTATTCAAATTTAATATTTTTTTAAGATTCATAATTTAATATTTTCTTTAGATTGTTCACAATCACCGACACAAACGATACCCCGGCTACCAACCGGGGTTTTTGTTCCAGTCAACTATAGAGCATGCGGCAGAGGGCATTCGTAAAAATCCTTCAGGTTTAAATCCCATGCTTTTAAGTGTGGGTTTCCTTCAATTTTGACTGGCTTCTTTCCTTTGGTTTCAGGCGGGTGTGTAATTTTAACATAAAAACTGAACAGGTGTTCAACTTTGCAATTTTAAAATGTTAAAATTGATATTGATAACCATTGCCTAAACAGAAATTGTTATGAACAAGCATAAGGGAAAGCAAGATTTAGACTTACTTCCGAGTTCTGAAGTGCCCAAGTGCGATACTCATTTAGTGCATTTAGATCGTGTACGTTCCATCGGGGCGCAAATTCTGCCAACAAACAAGGCACAGCAGATGGCAGAAATTTTTGGAGTATTGGCAGATACAAACCGCCTGCGCCTCTTATCAGCCTTGGCAAACCAAGAATTATGTGTTTGCGATTTAGCTGCATTGACAAAAATGACAGAATCAGCAGTTTCACACCAACTAAGATTATTAAAGGCAATGCGTTTAGTCAGTTATCGCCGAGAAGGTCGTAACGTCTATTACAGTTTGGCTGACAGTCACATCATTAACCTGTATCGTTCCATAGTAGAACACTTGGATGAATCCTAATTAATATCAGCTTAAGTTTGACAATTCAAGTATTCAGCTCGCCAGAGTATAGACTTTTTCTCTTAATTGAGCAATTTCACAATTTAATTTTTCTGTAATTGGTAACTCTAAAATCTTAAACATATCCTTGAGGCGATAACGCCAATCATGTCTTAAGAGACATTCACGGTAGTTTCTCTGCGAGTTAGCAATGAGAGTAGCACGATCGTTCAACAATTCCTCAAAAAATGGAATCCAATCTGCTGAATCGTTAGGTATGTCAATTGTGCTATTTTCCCAGTCCATCAAATTAGCTACTCCTTTACCAAAGGGTTTTTTCCCGACAACTGTGCAACCAGATGACCAAGACTCAAACCAACGCATTAGGATTGGAGAATATCCTTGAAAACGTGCTATTTTACTTGCTTCAAAGCATAAACTAATTTTTGATATACCTAGAAGTTTGAATAACAATTTTGTATGCTTTTTGATATCAAAAACTTCAGGTTGAGAGAATGTAGAGTGAAAATAAATCCTATCACTTTTTTGTTCATTGAAATGTAGCTGTAAACACTTATTAATTTCGGGATCGGTTCTTCCATAGCTAATAACATCAATGCTGCGATTGATAGAGTTTGAGCCTAGGCGCAGTACGTCAGTTGCCAGCGGTAAAAATGTTGTACTGACAATACAACTGCGACTGATATCGTCAGCAATTTCGGCACATATTACGAATAGATGATCCAAGTAGGGAATTATTTCTCTATCAAGATAACGGGGATTAAAACCATCCAACAGGTAGCCAATTCGCAAATCAAACTTCTTGAACAGAGGACCAAGAGCATACATTGATAAAAGAAAATCAGGTCTTATACCGATAGCTAAGAGAATATTTGGTCCTTTGCCTAGAGTAGGTAAATCCTTGATCTTGTGCCATGACTTGAAAATTCGGTGTCTGTAGCGTCTCAGAAATTGAATATTGTTGTTTGGTAAAGGGTAAATGAATGTAGCGTCACATGTAGATGACAACACTTCCTCAAGAGGATAAAGTGCTGACCAGCCAACATGTTGATTTCCCGGATAAAGTTCTGACAATACAAATAGATTCATATTTTTCTTAGCTTTGTTATTGGCTGATTTTTGTGCAATTAACTCACTCAGCCAAGCAGACACCGTGTGTTTATTTCATAACCATCACCCCGGTATTTTTCCAAGAAATCTCAGCAAAACAATGCTTATTGCACATTGTCAGCAATCGTTCACGGATCTGTAGTTAGATGATGGTAACTATTGGGAAAACGATCGCATTATCAGTTACAATCTGAACCCATGTTTTCTTGACTGTGTGCAGATAGCAGGGGTATATTAGCCTTGCGGCTGCGACTCACCCGTGCTGGTACACCAATAGCAACTGAGTAAGGAGGAATATCTTTAGTGACGACTGCTCCTGCTCCAATTACACTTCCCCGACCAATAGTGACTCCATCTAAGATTCTCGCTCCACTACCTATCCAGCAGTCATCCTCAATGACAATGCCTTTAGAGCTGATTTCTTGCAACGCGATCGCAGTCGTAGGATCGGCAAAGTTATGATTATTGGCATAGATGGTTGAGTGGGATGCAATCAAACATTGTTTGCCAATTCTGATATGACCGGGTCCGGCCATGCAAACATAGGGACCAATAAAGCTAGATTCACCAATTTCAACATAGCCGTTTTCCAAAACTTGGATATCTACACCACGCTCAAGCCACGTCCGATCGCCGATGAAGATTCTACTGTTGGGAGCACCGCAATCTAAACAAACATCACGGTAAATTTTGACGTCGTTTCCCAGCTCAATTGCAAAAGCGTGGATAAATTCGGCACCAGTTTGGATGGTAACTGAGTTACCTAATCGGGCAAAAATATAACGATATAGCAGTCTCCGTAGGAATACACCTAATTTGAGTGGAATTGAACCCACTAATGAAATTACAATCGATTCTCTGTAAGGAAACCAAGAAAAAAGAGTTTTTTTTCGGCTTTGATAATTCATAATTTCTGTAATTATGGAGGTAATTATTAACAGACAGGGGTAATTATTTCAAAATGTCTCCGCTCGGACAATTGATTTTTAGCCCTCGTAGATTTTGAGAGTTTGTTAAAAAAGCAAGTTTTTTAATTACATAGCTAAAGATAGCTTTGCTTTCAGAAGCTAGCTCTGTTGGAAGTAGAGAACAGCTATGCATGTATAAATAAGTTTAGAGGGTTAATAAGGAAAAATTTTCCCTCACACTACTGTGTTTTGGAAAAAATCTTTTTTCTTTTTCATACTCCCTACTTTTTAGGGACTGAATCCCGTTGTGTACGAATCCATTTTGTCTGAGGTTGAACTAGAAAAGCCAAATAAAGTGGTATCTTCCACAGGATGTATAAAGGTACGGCAAACATTGTCTGCACAGGGAAGTTAGCTCGGCCAAACTTACCCCAAGCTGCAACAATCGAGATCGGAATTAGTAACCCTTCCATTGCTAGTAAGATAGCCGGAAGCCATGAAGCCCCCAATCCTGCAGCTAGGGCAGCTCCTCCCATGGCAGCTGTCCACATCATCGCCAATAGCGAAAGCGGCGGTACACATAGATCTAGCGCGATCGCCAACAAATCAAAACGCTTTTGAGCAATAGAAGCTCTTAGCAGTACGGGAATTTGCGTAAGCATGATTTGCAAATAACCATGTTCCCAGCGTTTCCTTTGGCTGTTGGCTGCGTGCTGGTGTTGTGGGAACACACCTGTGACTTGAGCATCTGGGCAAAATAGAGGAGAAAATCCCGCGATGGCAAGATCCACGGCAAGTTGTATATCCTCAACGATATTACCACTAGCTAAAGAAACCTTTTGGATGACCGACCACGGGAAAGCCATACCTGTACCCGTTAATAAGC
>JANZYY010000305.1 GCA_026419705.1 Fischerella sp. | reverse complement strand
CAGTTTATCTGCATTCATGCCGTAGGTTTTGGAAACAATACTACCAGGGAAATCGGGAGTACCAACCCAGGCAACGCCAAAGTTCCCCATTGGCCCATCTATGCTGTCTTGAGCAGAGAAAGGAATCCACGGAAATTCAGGGCTAGCCGTGCTACCTTTTTCACCATCTAAGAAGTTCTGAGTGCTGTCGGTGGTTGTGGGGTTAACGTTGATGAAAGGTACGCTAGGCTCACTGTCTGCTAGCTCGGGTTCACTAGTATAGTTGCCGCTGGGACGGCTGTAAGGCGTATATTGGAACACCTGTAGTCCACCAGCATCACTGTCGGCAGCGGTAATTACTAAGGTATTGGGATCTTGATTATCCACGTAGTCGGTCGCTACGCCAATGGCTGCGTCTGCTCGTCGTACTGCTTCGATTGTACCAGCAGCGTTGTTATTGTTACCAAAATTGTCAGTTCCCTCTTCCTCGACCACAGCAAAGAAACCATCTGGATCTTTAGAAATAATCTTGAGAGAAGCATCGAGCATCTCAGCGACTGTTGGTGCTGTGGGAACGTAAAGTGGTGAGGGATCGGAGGTATTTAATCCCAGTTCTTCTTCTGTTTGATCGTCGAAGGTATGAATGGCGGCGAACACACCCAACAGCTTCTCTGGAGGATTTGGACTGTTGACTAACTTGTTGAGCTGTTCCTCTGTGTAGACGACTGTGTAGCCTAAAGATTTGGCTAGTTCAATTAAGTTAATTTTGGGGCGGCGTTCGGGACGGGTTTCGGAAGCATCAAGTTCGGCGGTGACATGGAATCCAGTAGTACCTACTGGCAACATGTATAATTCTCCACCACCCATGATGACATTAGTACCGGAGCGGATAACCTGTTCGATGATTTCAGCGTACTTATCCCTAGCTCGAATATCGTCACCAAAGCGGTTAGTAGTTTCCGCAGCAAAAGCAGCAGTACCAGGCTCGGCTAGGTGCCCAGATTGGATGAGGGCGGTAGCTTTTCCAGCAGCGATCGCTTCTTCTAAGATAGTAGCACCAGTTTTACCAGAGGCTGGGGTAATACGGGATTGATCTTCATTTAAACCAAAGGATTCTGCAAACACCTTCACGCCGTTAGCGTGGGTGACAGCACCAGCATTGGATGTACCAGTTAACTGGTCTTCCATGTGTCCTAAGTACACACCTGCATTGGACATCTTATCCCAGTTGAGTCTGCCATCTGGACCTTTGTCGATGTTTCGCAATGCCATGTAGTGAGAAGGACTGGTTCCATCTGGGTGAATAAAGATGACATTACCAGTCTCTTTGGTAGCTGGTGGTGCTGGTTTTGGTGCTGGGTTGCGGGACTCTAGTTCAGTATCGAATAGAGTTTCGTACATCAACTCGTACATGCCGGTATTGTCTACCGTAGCAGGTAGTTTGTCGGCATTGAGACCTTCTGCTTTCGCAACAATCGAACCGCTGAAGTCGGGTGTACCTGCCCAACCAACCCCAAAATTGAAGACATCGCCGTCTGCATCTGGTGCGCTAACGAAGGGTAGGGTGTTGGCGCCAGTGATGCCATCTAGAGGAACTAGACGCGGTTCTGTGGTTGGGTTATTGTTGATAGTGCCTACTGGTTCATTAGCATCGAGTGGGTCGCGTACTTGTAAACCACCGGCATCACTATCAGCAGCAGTCAGTATCAGGGTATTATCGTACTTCTCAAGAAAATTCTGCGCTACGCCGATCGCAGCATCGCCACGGCGCAAAGCTTCTAAAGTACCAGCAGCGTTGTTATTATTGCCGAAGTTGTCGGTTCCTTCCTCCTCGACGATGGCGATGGAGCCGTTGTCAAAGTTGGGATGTTTTTCCATCAATTGCTGGGTGACTTCCAGCATTTCGGCGATTGTCGGTGCTGTTTCTACATAAAGAGGTAGTCCTCGTTCTGCTAAAACTTCCTCTGGGCGATCGTTGAAGGTATGAACCGGAGCAAAAACACCCAGAACCTTGGTCGGTGGAGTGGGATACTTAGATGGGTCGAGCAAATCACGCAGTTGCTCCTCAGTATAAACAACAGTGTAGCCATTGCTCTTGGCTAGTTCAATAAGATTTTCTGTAGGGCGTTGGATGGGGCTAGTACTCAGGGCATCCAGTTCTTCTGCTGTTGCATGGAAACCATCTGTACCTACAGGCAAGAGGTTGAGTTCGCCACCACCCAGGATAAAATCTACACCTGATAGGATTACCTGCTTAGCAATCTCGGCAGTTTGTTGACGGGGTGGAATCTTTCTACCATCAACTTCAAGTTCACCCACTTGAGCAACAAAAGCTGCTGTACCTGGTTCATAGATGGCACCAGACTGAATTAAGGCTGTTACCTTTTGAGCAGCGATCGCTTCCTGTACAATTGTCTTACCAGTGTTACCAGAAAGTGAAGTTACTGGTGAGCCATCCTGATTGAAGCCAAAAGATTCTGCGTAAACCTTAGCACCTGTGGCGTGAGTCACAGCACCCGCATTGGAAGTTCCACCAAGCTGATCTTCCATGTGACCCAGATAGACACCAGCATGGTCAAGAGTGTCCCAATTCAACCGTCCGTCAGGGCCTTTATCGACAAACCGCGCCAACGCATAATGAGATGGACTGGTTCCATCTGGATGAATGAAAATAACGTGATTACCCTTGGTCATAAAACGTCTGAATTGGTAAAAACTTTACTTTGGCTATTTCGATCAAACATGATGCTGATTAAGAATAACAATGCTAAAAGGTTAAGAACAGACTATGGCAACGCTAAAAAGAAACGTGGAGTTAGTTGCTCAGGTGTTTCAACGGGGATAATCAAACCATTCAGTAAGTATTTATATATACCTGAAATCCCCAAATAGCGGATTTCACTACCGTGTTTGTTTTCATTTCTTTAACTTTATTTGTGAATTTTTACTTGAAAAATCAATTTTTTTTGAAATGATAAAAGTATCCCTTACTCTCACCAAAAAAATTCTCCAAGCTCAACCAAAATTTCCAAACAAATTATGTCTCCTAAAGTCGAGATTTATACAAAGTGCTCATGCCCTGATTCCATTCGTGCCAAACATTTGTTAAATTCCAATGGATTGCTTTTACCGAATCCTCTGTTGATGAAGACGAAGTCAGTCAATCTTTGATGCCTCAGCGAAACAACGGTCAGCGCTCTGTATCGCAGATATTTGTTAGAGAACAACACATTGGTGGCTGTCAAGAACTTGATGAGCTTGAACGCCAAGACAAGCTTGATGAAATTCTATGAGAAAACTCTGTGTAAAGGGCAAAGGAATCTATGGCTTTCAATACGCAGGTGAAACTAGGGCTTTCTTTTGTATCTATAATTGCTGCTGTTATAACATTGACTGCTTGCGCCGACAGACAAAATCAGGCAAGCACAGATATAAAAATTGATGGTTCCAGTACGGTCTATCCAATTTCAGACGCAGTTGCGAAAGAGTTCCGCAAAACCTCTCAAGGAAAAAACGTCACCATTGATGTCAAATTCTCCGGTACAACTGCTGGATTCAGAAAATTTTGTGCTGGTGAAATAGATATCAGTGATGCCTCACGCCCTATTCTGATTAAAGAAATGGATGCTTGTGTGAAAGCAGGTGTAGGTTTTATCGAATTGCCAGTCGCTTTCGATGCGTTAACAGTGGCGGTAAATCCTCAAAACACCTGGGCAAAGGATATAACGGTAGCAGAACTGAAAAAGGTGTGGGAAAAAGCAGCACAGGGTAAGATTACTAACTGGAATCAGATCCGCTCTTCCTATCCCAACCGACCGTTGAAACTCTACGGTGCTGGCAAAGACTCTGGTACTTACGACTATTTCAACGAAGCTATCATGGGCGACAAAAACAATGCTCGCTCTGACTACATAGGTAGTGAAGATGATGATGTTCTGGTAGAAGGAATCAGCAAAGACCCAAATGCGCTAGGCTATATTCCCTTTGCATATTTTGAAGCAAACCAAAATAAACTGAAAGCACTGCCAGTAGATAATGGTAAAGGTGCGGTGTACCCTTCTGCTCTGGTGGTGAGAACAGCTCAGTATCAACCTTTGTCTCGTCCGCTATTTATTTACGTTAACTCTAAGTTTGCTCAAAATAAGCCAGAGTTACGAGCGTTTGTTGAGTTCTATCTGAAAAATGCCAGGAAGTTGGTGACTGCTGTAGGCTACGTTCCATTACCAGATGAAGGTTATCGTCTCAGTGAAATTCAGTTCAGCAGAGGTGAAATTGGTACAGCCTTTCAAGGAGCTCCGGAACCATATGTGACCATTGCAGAAGTCCTGCGCAGACAAGTTAAGTTTCAATCTGAGCAAGAAGCAAGCGCTCAAAAATCAAGCGGTGTTCAAAATTAATGTAGTGGCGATCGCGTTACCTCAAGGCACTAAATAGGGATGAAAATTGCACTACTAATTTACTAAGTCACTAAGACACTAAGTACACCAATTATGTTGCAATTCTTTCAGTGGGGTTAAAGACTTTGGCAATCATCAATACGCTAACGAGCGCGATCGCCAAACTGATTGCAAACACTCCTCGGTAACCGATGGCCTCGGCAATGACACCACTGAGCGAAGCAGCACCAAGACTACCGAGAATACCTACTGAACTTTGGATTGTGTAATCAGTACCAGGTGTTTCTAATTTACTTTTATCCATCATAATCGTGAAGGTAGCAGTGTTCATAATTCCAATGGTAAAAAATGCACTGATTCCAACTGAGTAAAGAATAGGCAGACTAGTAAAACCGAATGTCGGGAGCAGATAAGTTGATGTAGTGACTACCCATAAAATGCTAAATATAACAAGCGATCGCTTTCTTCCCCAAGAAGCGATGAGAAAACCTGCGACAATTCCACCAAGGGCTGAAGCAATAGCACTTACTACTCCTAGTAAGGAACCAATATCTGATAATGACAAGCCAATATCTACTAGTAGGGGACGATACATAGTTGCGGCCATGTGAGTGCTTGCCGAATATAGCAGTAAAATTAGCAACCAGGACAGCATTCCTGGATGACGACAAAAGTTAATCAAAGTCTGGAAATAAGAAAAAGAGAATCGAGGCTGAATAGCAATGCTGACAGCAGTGTTAATTGTAGAGGTGGACGAAGTTGATAATCTCCCAGATTGCTCGTTCACTACTTGCTGTTTGTTGGGTATGTTTTCCTGGTGCCAAAAGATCGGTAGTAGGGCGAAGACCATAATTAACGCTAAAGCTTGTAGACTGGCAGTCCACCCCCAATAATTAAATAAAATCAACATTCCTCCCCCGCCAATGGCTGCTCCAAGAGAACCACCTACATTTTGCACTGCGTTTCCCAAGCCTCTTTCACTCGGCTGCAGCAAACTTATAGCTAAAGCATCAGTAGCAATATCTAAACTGGCACAAAACAAACTGATTAAAGTTATACAAATTAGCAAGAGAGTCAGATTTTGTTCCACACTCAGCCAAGCACAAATAGCAGTTACACAGGCAATCAGCAGCTGAAAACAGATAATCCAGAACCTGTAATGTCCCCAACGAGTAAAACCATAACGGTCAATCAAGGGAGACCAAAGAAAACTCAGGGCGATCGGCAAAGCCAGTAATTGCAGCAGACCAATTGCTTCTAAAGATAGTCCTTTTTGGCGCATAAATACTGGTAAGGCTTGGTACAAAAACCAAAATGGCATGAACTGCGATACGTATAAGCTGCCAAGTAACCCAAGTTTCTTCAGGCTTTTGATGTTAATCACAACAGACAAATTCCTGTAATTATTAAATGCAATTGTCTCCTAGGGGAGGATGGAAATTAAAACTGTACTGACACCGAACCAATGACGGTAAAAGGCTCACCAACTTGGATTCCGCTAGTTCTGCTAAAAGGTACACCAGTGACATAGTCAACATCAAAAATATTCTTGAAGTTGAGGGCTAACCGCCAATTATCTCGGCGGTAAAAAACAGCAGCATTAGTCAGGAAGTAGCTGTCTAAGCTAAAAGTATTTTCCAGATCCCCTTGACTTTCTCCTATGTAGTTAAATCCAATTCCAAAGCCTAAACCTCGCAAATCACCACTTTGTAGCTCATAGGTTGTCCAGAGACTAGCACTATGTCTGGGAACTCCTGGAAGTCGATTACCAGTGGGTATGGTGGTATCCTGCGTCACTTCAGCATCTGTGTAGGCATAGGAAGCGATGATGTTCCATCCTGGTAAGATTCTGTCTCTTATACACATCT
>JANZYY010000304.1 GCA_026419705.1 Fischerella sp. | reverse complement strand
AAAAGCAAAGGTACAAAAGTATTCGCACTAGCAGGTAAAATCCGCAATACTGGTTTGATAGAAGTGCCAATGGGAACGCCGCTGCGAACGATTGTGGAAAAAATGGGCGGTGGTATCCCCGATGGCGGAACGGCAAAAGCTGTACAAACAGGCGGTCCATCGGGAGGATGCATCCCCGCCTCGGCTTTTGATACTCCTGTGGACTACGAATCTCTCACCGCCTTGGGTTCAATCATGGGTTCCGGCGGCATGATTGTTATGGATGAAAATACCAATATGGTAGATGTTGCCAAGTTTTTCATGGAATTTTGCATGGATGAATCCTGTGGCAAGTGTATACCTTGTCGTGTAGGTACTGTGCAACTCTATCGCCTGTTGACTAAGATTCGTGAAGGCAAGGCAACTATTACTGACTTGGAACTTTTGGAAGAACTGTGTGACATGGTAAAAAATACCAGCTTGTGCGGTTTGGGTCAATCTGCACCGAATCCAGTGTTTAGTACTTTGCGTTATTTCCGAGATGAGTACTTGACCCTGATTAATGAATCTCAAGCACAGGGGAAGCTCAATGTATGAGTTACAAGCGCATTTTGATTACCCTTCATGGTGGCCCAGAAGTTTTACAACTTTTCGAAGATGAACTACCAGAACCTAAAGTTGGTGAAGTCCGGGTGAGAATTCTGGCGAGTGGGGTAGCCTTTACAGATGTCCTAATTCGTGAAGGCTTGTATCTAGGTATACCTAAGCCTCCATTTTCCCCTGGTTATGAAATTGTTGGTATTGTAGACAAACTGGGTTTGGGAGTATGCACTTTGGAACCGGGACAGCGGGTTGTTGCTCTCACGATTGTGGGTGGCTACAGTGAATTCTTGTGTTTACCCGCAGCAGAATTAGTGCCTGTACCGGCAGGAGTTGATGCACTAGAAGCAGTGAATTTGGTGTTGCAATATGTCACAGCTTACCAACTATTGTATCGGATTGCGAAGGTTAAACCTGGCGATCGCATTTTAATTCATGGTGCAGCGGGAGGGGTTGGCACAGCATTACTAGAATCAGGCAAGCTGGCAGACTTGGAGATGTATGGAACAGCCTCTAAACCTAAACACGAACTCGTTTCTAGTTTAGGAAGAGTCCCAATTGATTACAAACATGAAGATTTCGTCCAACAGATTTACAGCCTGACAGGTGACGGCGTGGACGTTGTCTGCGATGCTATTGGGGGTAGTCACCTGCTCAATTCTTACAAAACACTACGAAACAAAGGACTACTGATTAATTACGGCTTCTGTTGTGCTTTGAATCCAAAGTGGAGTCGAATATTCCAGCGAGGGGCAAATTTTATCCTGTTGTCGCTATTACAATTACTGCTAGATGGTAAAAAAGCTTCGTTTTACAACATTGCTGGATTCAAAAAACAGCATCCGGACTGGTTTCGTGAGGATGTGACTAAATTATTAAACTTGCTGGTACACAAGCAAATTAAACCCATTATTGCCGATCGCCTGCCGCTAGCAAAGGCTGCTCATGCCCACAAATTACTAGCTCGCTCAGCTGTCAGCAATGGCTGAGGTATACATAGCAGATGCAACAGGAAGGTTGGTTATGTATGCTCAATTGAAAAATGGCAGCGATCGCGGCTCTGTTGATGGAATTCCCTCAGTGTCAGAAAGATTTGATCGACGCTGGATTAACGCAAAAACTCCGATTAAAAACTTGTATTTAACTGGAACAGATGCTCTAGTTCATGACATCGTGGGAGCGACAATTGGGGGTTTACTGACCGCAGGAATTGTAAACGGATAGTTTGGCTTTTTCAAAATGATGTTCGCCATCATGAAGGAATCTGCTGCAAGCAAATCCAAGCGAGATCAAAAATACTGGGTTAAAGGCGAGGAAAACCCAACCTAACTACCTAAATGACTAGATGGGGTCAGGAAAATGAATGCAAACATTTTACTCAGTATTGGTGTATTGCTGGCGATCGCCTTACTGATTCTGGTAACTTTACGAATCAGAAACGAACAAGAAGTCAACAGGATTTGGCGAGCGCTGTTGACTACACCTACAGAAATTCGTTTCACTGAGGACATGGTTGCAGAATTACCTGTTCCCGTCAGGCGTTACTTTCTCCATGCCATTGCTCCAGGAACTCCCCTTGCTACTTCTGTAAGCTTGGAAATGAGTGGCAGTTTTAGGATGGAAGGAGATAAACCGTGGATACCGATGCGAGCTAAAGAAATTATCTCAGCCAAAGGATTTGTTTGGAAAGCAGTTATCGGTCGTGGTTTATTTCAATTTATGGGAGCCGATAGTTATGCCAACAAATCGGGTCGCATGCAATTCTCCCTTTGGGGGCTGATGCCGTTAGTAAATGCTCACAATCCTGATATTACCCGCTCCAGCATGGCAAGACTTGCTGGAGAATTACTTTGGCTACCCTCTGCCTTATTGCCCCAACAGGGTGTAAATTGGCAAACAATTAATGAGAGGACTATCCAAGCTAGCCTGAAGATTGATGGCGAACCTGTCACACTGACGCTAATTATAGATGCTGACGGCAAAGTGCTGAAAATTTCTTTCCCACGTTGGGGGGAACACACTAATAATGGTAGTTTCACTTATATTCCTTTTGGCGGAGAAGTACAGCAAGAAAAAACATATGCAGGCTTTACAATCCCTTCCCAAATCAACTTAGGTTGGTGGTTTGGCACAGAAAGTTACTTAGAATTCTTCCGTAGCAAGATTGAGCGGGCAGAGTTTCGATAAAAGGAAATAAAGCCCTTTCAAAACAAAATTTTGAAGCATTTTTCAGTTGAAGTAGAAGAATAGCAATGACAGTCAAAACTTTAACAATTAATGACCAATTAGTCAGTGCCCGCGAAGGTGAAACCGTACTTGAAGCAGCGCGGGATGCAGGAATTCATATTCCCACACTGTGCTATCTAGAAGGAGTTTCGGAAGTTGGCGCCTGTCGGCTTTGCCTAGTCGAAATTGCCGGTAGCAATAAATTACAACCAGCTTGTGTCACAAAAGTTGCTGAAGGCATGGAAATTCAAACAAACAGCGATCGCCTGCAGAAATACCGCCGCACGATCGTAGAAATGCTATTTGCAGAAGGAAATCACATTTGCTCGGTGTGCGTAGCAAATGGCAATTGCGAGTTGCAGGACTTAGCAATTGAGATGGGTATGGATCACGTGCGGCTAGAATACCACTTCCCCGATCGCAAAGTCGATGTTTCCCACGATCGCTTTGGCATTGACCACAACCGTTGTATTCTCTGCACTCGTTGCATCCGTGTTTGTGACGAAATTGAAGGTGCTCATACCTGGGATATGGCGGGTAGAGGTACAAATTCCCACGTAATTACCGATTTGAACCAGCCTTGGGGAACATCACAAACTTGTACTTCCTGTGGCAAATGTGTCAACGCTTGTCCTACAGGTGCAATTTTTTACAAAGGCTCGAGCATCGGCGAAATGAAACACGATCGCGCCAAACTCGACTTTCTTGTCACTGCAAGAGAGAAACAGCAATGGAATATTGGTTAGTGGTTAGTGGTTAGTAGGCAGAAAACAACTGATTACACTTCACCAACTATCAACCAACACAAGGAGAAAAAATGGCTCGTTTGAAATTAGCAACAGTATGGCTCGGTGGTTGTTCTGGCTGTCATATGTCCTTTCTTGACCTAGACGAATGGCTGTTTGATTTAGCCGCACAGGTAGATTTAGTTTACAGCCCCTTCATGGATGCAAAGGAATATCCAGAAGGGGTGGATGTGGTACTAGTAGAAGGTGCGATCGCCAACAAAGAACATCTGGCAATGATTAAAACAGTCAGAGAGCGATCGCAAATACTAATCTCCTTTGGTGACTGTGCTGTTACTGGTAATGTCACCGCTTTACGCAATCCCTTAGGTAGCGCCGAACCCGTTCTTCAGCGTTGTTATATCGAAGCTGCAGATATCCACGGGCAAATTCCCCAAGAACTGGGGATTGTACCACAATTACTCGATCGAGTCACACCAGTTCACACAGTAGTACCAGTTGATATTTACTTACCAGGATGTCCACCCTCAGCAACTCGCATTAAAGCGGCACTAGAGCCGATTTTACACGGAGAAACACCACAACTAGCAGGACGCGAATTGATCAAATTTGGCTAGGTAGGGGGAGTAGAGGAGTGGAAAATATATTAAATTGTTCAGTTCCCCCATCACTCCATCAATTTTTAGGAGGTTAACTATGCTCAAAGCCGCAGACATTATGACTAAAGACGTCGCCACCATCCGCAGTTCCGCAACAGTGGCTGAAGCAGTCAGGCTGATGAGGGCGAGAGACTGGAAAGCACTGATAGTAGATCGTCGTCACGAACAGGACGCTTACGGAATTATTACCGAAAGTGACATTGTGTATAAAGTCATTGCCTATGGCAAAGACCCCAATCGGGTACGTGTCTATGAAGTCATGACCAAACCTTGTATCGTCGTCAATCCCGACCTTGGTTTAGAATACGTAGCGCGATTATTTGCCGATCATCATATACAAAGAGCACCCGTTATCCACGGTGAATTGCTAGGTATCATTTCGCTAGCTGATATTCTAGCTAACAGTAACTTTCTCGAACAACCCCGCACCATTCTGCTAGAGCAACAACTCCAGGACGAAATTAAAAAAGCTCGGGCTATTTGCGCTCAAAAAGGTATTCGTTCAGAAGAATGTGCCGCAGCTTGGGATGTCATCGAAGAACTGCAAGCCGAAATCGCCCATCAACGTGCAGAGAGAGTCGTCAAAACAGCCTTTGAAGAATACTGCGATGAGTATCCAGAGGCCAAGAAAATCTATGACGACTGGTGCAGTGGTTGACATTCCTTTGTGTCTTGGCGTCTTGGTGGTTTTTTCAACACCAAGACACTAAGCCATCAAGAAAAATCTATTTCCGATCCCAGTTAGGCAGCAGTACAGTTATGAAAAAAGTAATTATCGATCCAGTTACCCGCATTGAAGGACACGCCAAAATAACCATTTATCTTGATGATACGGGACAAGTCAGCGATGCTCGTTTCCATGTAACCGAATTTCGGGGATTTGAAAAGTTTTGTGAAGGTCGCCCTTTGGCGGAAATGCCAGGAATTACAGCACGGGTGTGTGGTATTTGTCCGGTAAGCCACTTGTTAGCTTCTGCGAAAGCAGGCGATCGCATTCTTGCTGTCACCATTCCCCCCGCAGCCGCCAAACTACGCCGTTTGATGAGTTTGGCGCAGATCGTCCAATCCCACGCTCTCAGTTTCTTCCACCTCAGCGCGCCGGATTTTTTGCTGGGGATGGATAGCGATCCCTGCAAACGCAATATTTTTGGCTTAATCGCAGCCGATCCAGAACTAGCTCGTGGGGGTATTCGCTTGCGGCAATTTGGACAAGAGATTATAGAAATATTGGGAGGACGCAAGATTCACCCATCTTGGGCAGTTCCGGGAGGTGTCAGGGAACCTTTATCTGAGCAGGGACGTACCCATATTCAAAACCGCATCCCAGAAGTACGCACTACGGTACTCAATGCACTGGCTCTGTTTAAACGCCTGCTTCAGGACTATGAAACAGAAGCGCAAACCTTTGGTAATTTTCCCAGCTTGTTTATGGGCTTGGTTACTCCTGAGGGTTTGTGGGAGAATTACGATGGCTATATCCGCTTTGTTGATAGTGCAGGCAATATCATTGCTGACAAGCTCGATCCAACTCGCTATCAAGAATATATCGGTGAAGCAGTTGAAGCCTGGACTTACTTAAAGTTTCCTTATTACCGTCCTCTTGGTTATCCCGATCAGCGCGATCGCTGTCGTTTAGATAGTGGTATTTATCGGGTAGGACCTTTGGCACGTCTGAATGTTTGCAGCCACATCGGTACACCTCTGGCCGATCGTGAGTTGCAGGAGTTTAGAGATAGAGGTAGAGGGACAGTTACTTCATCATTTTTCTATCACTACGCCCGACTGATCGAAATTCTTGCATCGATTGAAAAAATTGAAGTTTTACTCGACGATCCTGATTTATTATCCCACCGGCTCCGTGCCGATGCCGGTATTAACCAACTAGAGGGGGTGGGAGTAAGTGAAGCGCCACGCGGAACTTTGTTCCATCACTATAAGGTTGATGAAAATGGCTTGATTTTGAAGGTGAATTTGGTGATTGCGACAGGACAAAACAATTTGGCAATGAATCGCACAGTCGCTCAAATTGCCCGCCATTTTATTAACGGTTCGGAAATTTCTGAAGGAATGTTAAATCGTGTCGAGGCGGGAATCCGC
>JANZYY010000303.1 GCA_026419705.1 Fischerella sp. | reverse complement strand
GATATGCGTAACTTAAATAATATATGCCGTCCTTTAGCGAATTGCTAAAACCTCCTCCCCCGGTACTAGCTACCGGGGTCTTTCATTACCCACAGGCTAAAAGTCTTGGGCTATGATAAGAATAATGTCAGGGATGAAAATCGAGCGGCTAGTTAAAACTCGCCAGGCTTTCTTAGATAAGAGTGTAAGATGGATGCCGTTGCAATGCAATGCAAGTTGAACGTTGGATTAGACTAGATAGAGTTCTAAAAAACATTGCTGTTGCTGCACTCCCTAGTTTATGCATATTTCCGTTAAGCAAGTGTTGCATCATTGAAAAACTCTAGCACAATAAAAGAACAAGATTTAGCTCAAAAAAATTGGTTGCTGGTAACTCAACTTTGATGTGGTTTGGGTGAGTGAAACTCATAACAAAATTGCTGATTTGTAACAATTGCGAGGGAGATAATATGGACGTTAAAATGCTCCTAAGTCGTTATGCAGCAGGAGAAAGAGATTTTATTGGTGCACATCTGCATAAAGCAAACTTGAGTGAAGCTGATTTGAGTGGTACAAATTTCTGTGGAGCAGACTTAAGTGGAGCAGACCTCAGTAGAGCCAATTTGAGTGGATGTAACTTCAGTCGGGCAAATCTGACTGATGCAGATTTAAGTGGAGCAAATCTGATTGGTGCAAACCTGAGTGAGGTTAACCTAATTGGAGCAGACTTAATTAATGTCAATCTGGAGGAAACAAACTTAAGTCGTGCAGATTTGCGGGGTGCAAATTTAGTCAGAGCTAACTTAAAGAAAGCAAACTTAAGTGAAGCAGAATTAAGTGGTGCAGATTTAAGTGGCGCCAATCTCAATCAAGCCAATTTAATTGAAGCTAATTTGAATGAAGCAGAACTCAATGGCGCAGATTTAACTGCAGCAACCGTAACCGAAAGAGAATTGGGTGAGGGGGTTGTGCATACTGGTTTATCTCACAAATGGGTAACTTGGGCTGGCGGTTCCTAAGTTTTTGGAGCAATAGAACTCATATCTTGCACCTACCCAATATCCCGCCTGGGAATAAATTCCAAGGCTAACAGCATAAGTTAGTTAAAACTGACTCAAACCTTTCATAGTCAAATTTATCTGACTTAAGTTATGAGCCAATAAATTTATTTCTTGGCGGAATGAAAAGCTGGTGCAAGATCTGAAAGAAGCAGGGGCAAAATTTTGCCCCTGCATTTTGAAATTGGTAAGAACAGCAAATTTAGGGTGGGCTTCAACTGGTATACTCGAAAAATCTTGATTTTGGGGAAGCGGGGAGGTGGGGTTCTGGGAGAGAATAACCACCTTCTTATGCATACACCTTGTGATAGTATGCCTGATATTCCTCCGACAGCAAGGGTTGCCACCAGTCGCGGTGATGAAGGTACCATTGTACAGTCAGACGTAAACCCTGTTCAATATCAACTGAAGGCGCCCAGCCTAATTGGGTTTTTATCTTATTCGCATTAATGGCATATCTCCGGTCATGTCCTGGTCTATCTTTGACAAAAGTAATTAAATTTGCAGCCGGACTTACTGGTAGATTCGGGGCTAATTCATCCATTAGCTGGCATAACATACGCACTAAATTAATATTTTCTACTTCATTGTTGCCGCCAATATTGTAAGTTTCGCCTGCTACTCCATGATGAATGACCGCATCTAATGCACTGCAATGGTCGCCCACATAAAGCCAATCTCGGACATTTTTGCCATCACCATATACTGGTAATTGCTTACCCATTAAGGTGTTAATGCACATTAGAGGAATGAGTTTTTCCGGAAACTGATAAGGACCGTAATTGTTCGAACAATTTGTAATAATAGTTGGTAGCTGGTAAGTATGGTAATAAGCACGAACTAAGTGATCGCTACCTGCTTTCGACGCCGAATAGGGACTATTAGGAGCGTATGGAGTGGTTTCACTGAAGGGTGGATCGTTGGGGGCGAGACTACCGTATACTTCATCAGTAGAAACGTGCAGAAATCGATAGTTAGCGGGTTTATAATTTGCCTGCCAATGTTGACGAAAAGCTTCTAGTAAAGTGTACGTACCCACCACATTGGTTTCTACAAAAGCACCAGGTCCCAAAATTGACCTATCTACATGAGATTCAGCGGCAAAATGGGCGATAGTGTCGATATTTTCATTTTTTAGTAGATTGTCGATTGTAGAGCGATCGCATATATTCCCTTGTACAAAGCGAAAATTCTCGTGTTCCTGCAATCCTGCCAAGTTTGCCAGATTTCCTGCGTAAGTCAAAGCATCCAAAACTACGATCCTGTCATTTGGATAATTTTTACACCAGTGATGGACAAAATTTGAGCCAATAAAACCCGCACCACCAGTTATCAACAACCGACGATTCATTAAACTCACTCCTCAATATTCATTGAATTATAAGCTCATATCTTGCACCAGTTACAGCAGCAGCCCACCACCTTCGTTACCACCCTTCCAGGGTGGCAGCTGGGAATTAAGCAACCGCTGGTTCTTTATTGATGTTAGAATTTATGTGGCTTTTTGTGTACACATAAATGAAAGAAAAATCACTACGCTTTCGTTTGTCAGAGCGTCGATATAATAAGCTTAAACTATACGCTGAAACCAAAGAAAAGACAATGACTCAACTCATTGAGGACTGGATAGATCGGTTACCTAGCCCAAAAATCGACAACTCCTCAACCACCCCGCTTCCTCATCAACCAAACGGTTGATCTTGGTCGGAGATGATTTCGTCATCCGGCCTATATCTACACCTAAAATTCTATAGGTAGGGACTTACGCCGATTCTGTTAAAGATAGATCCCAAAGACACAAAGATGATTACACCCATGCGTGTTTTTGTTTTACTTTTTAATGCTGGCACAGACAATGAGGGAATTCACACAATCCGAGTGGGCGATCGCAATAAAATTCTGATGTTTGAATCAGAAGACGATGCTACTCGCTTTGCTTTGATGTTAGAAGCTCAAGATTTTCCCGCACCCACAGTCGAGGCCATAGATTCTGAGGAAATCAAAGAATTTTGCCTGGGTGCTGATTACGATTGGGAAATTATCCCCGAAAACAGTGGTTTGGTAATTCCTCCAGAAATTAATGTGGAAGAAACCGATTGGAAACCAGATGCGGATCTGTTTGATCGCCAAGAATCACAACAACAAGAGCCGGAATTGTCTGATTCCGAACTGGACAGCATTCGCCGCAGATTGGAAGGATTGTTGTGATGAGTTATTTATCATTAGCCATTGGTCATTGGTGATTGGTTAGTATTTAATGGTGAACAACCAACAAGTGACAAAGGATCGAGGACAAATGACCAAGGACAAAGAAAAATGACAAATTTGCAGGAGCGCGGACATCTTCTCACAGAGCAGGTCAACCCAAATAGTCAGAATTTAGACCAGCTCAGTTCCTTAGAATTGGTGGAAATTTTTAATCGCGAAGATACAAAAGCAGTGGCTGCTGTTGCTGCTGCGAAAATGCAATTGGCTCAAGCAATTGAACGCACCGCAGAGTCTTTGCGCCAGGGAGGACGTCTGTTTTACGTTGGTGCGGGAACGAGTGGGAGATTAGGAGTATTAGACGCTGCTGAGTGTCCGCCAACTTTTTGCACGCCTCCGGAACTAGTACAGGGAATCATTGCTGGCGGTGCTGGCGCATTGGTACGTAGTTCAGAAGATTTAGAAGACCGTTTTCAAGATGGAGAAACCGCGATCGCGCAACGACAAATAACACAATTAGATGTAGTCGTCGGAATTACCGCTGGCGGTACAACACCTTTTGTTCATGGCGCCATGAGTGCTGCTCGTCAACGGGGAGCTACTACTATTTTTATTGCCTGTGTACCTGCCGAACAAGTAAGTGTAGAAGCCGATCTTGATATTCGCTTGCTGACAGGGCCAGAGGTATTAGCTGGCTCCACTCGCCTGAAAGCAGGTACAGCAACTAAGCTAGCTTTAAATATCCTTTCTACTGGTGTAATGGTACGCTTGGGCAAAGTCTATGGAAATCGTATGGTAGATGTAGCGGTGACTAATAACAAATTACGCGATCGAGCTTTACGGATTTTGCAAGACCTCACAAGTTTAAATCGCGAAGCATCAAGATTGTTGCTAGAACGTAGTGGTAACTGGGTAAAGTTAGCGCTGTTAATGCATTGGACTGGTTTGGACAAGGAACAAGGCTCAAAATTGCTTTCAGAATACCAAGGTAATCTCAGAGCAGCAGTTGCCAGTCATAAAAGCCTCAGCTAATCATATACAAGCTTATACGCCCTTACAAACCACAGCTCAAGAGTTCCAGAACTGACACGAATACAGCTTAAAAAAGCTCACAAACCCAGATTCACGGCAATAATAAAATCAGAATTTACACTGATTTATTCCTAACTATAAAAGGATAACATGATCTATAAAATCTGGGTGCATTTCCATTTTGGAATATAGTAATCCCACTTGTTTTTTTATTCTTCCGCTGCTTTTACTCTTCTGTGTCGGCGATAAAAATCAAACTATGTCAAGAAAACTGCCGATCTACTTAGCAGTTATTTAGCAGTTATTTGGATAGTTGGCTGGCGGGATTTATTTGCATTCTGAAAATATATTTGCAGACCAATTTATATTTATATCTATTCTAGTTGACAAGAGGATGACTTGTTAATAAAAGGAAAAAATATGAGCCATCCGCAACCGCTGGTACCAGATAAGTTAATGAACGAATTTAAAAATTGTACTGAACTACAATACAGTGGCAAGTTAATTATTAAAAGTACCAAGGTAACTAAGTGGAATTTTTATTATCAATCAGGACAAATAGTTTGGGCAACAGGAGGAACTCACCCCTTCCGGCGCTGGCGCAGACAGATGGCTCAATATTGTCCGGAAATTGACCTTGAGAATATGCAGTTACGCTCTCAAGACGTATCCATTGATTACTGGGATTATCGTCTTTTAGAATCTTTACACGCTCAATGGAAAATTAAGCACGAACAAATGCACGCTGTTGTGGAAAACACGATTGCAGAATTATTATTCGATCTGGTTCAACAGGCAAATTTTTCTTCGGTAAATAGCGATCGCCACCCAGAAATCATTTTGCAAGCATCAACGAACTTGGTGAGCGCAGATAAATATTTTCAGCTCGTGCAGGAATCATGGAAAAATTGGTCGGAAGCTGGTTTAGCAAATCTTTCTCCTAACTTAGCACCGATAGTACACAAAGCAGAACAACTCCAGCAACAGGTAAGCTCATGTGTCTACAAAAATTTTGTCACTTTCATTAATGGCAAGTATACCCTGCTAGACTTAGCAGTGAAAATGAAGCAGAGTGTGTTGTTAATTTCTCGTTCTTTGCTTCCTTATATCGATAAGGGAATTATTGAACTGGTGGAAGTTCCTGACTTACCTTTACGAGTCATTGAAGTTAAAGATAACCATAGAATCACCAAACCCAAAGCACCGCCCCTTCCGCTGCTCGCCTGTGTGAATAATAGTCCTCAGATCAGCGAAATGCTAGAGAAAATTATTATTCATAACGGGTTAAGACTAATTAATATCCAAGATGTTGCTCATGCTTTACCAATTTTAATAGAAAATAAGCCGGACCTTATTTTTTTAGATTTAGTTTTACCTGTCACCAGTGGTTACGAAATTTGCGCTCAGTTAAGACGTATTTCTCTGTTTGCTAATACACCTATAATTATTTTAACCGACAGCGATCGCCCTTTGGATCGAGTTCGAGCCAAAGTTGTAGGTTCGACAGATTCTATCGCTGCGCCCCTATCAGCTGACAAAATTATGAGTGTAGTACGTAAGTACGTACAATAAACTTCAAAAGTCAAGGCTCAACAGTCAACAACTTCTGGACTCTGGACTCTTGACCTTTGACTATTAACTAATCTTCTAGTGATTGACCTGGTACTTCAACTGCTGTTACATCAATTGTACCTTCAGGCGTGAAGCGCTGAAAACGGCCCTGTTGCACTAACAAAGCCTCCCCACAGTTAGGACACTGCAATCGGCTTTGATTCAAACCTGTAAACTGGTATTCACAGACAGGACAGCGATCGCTAACTAAGTTGCGTTGTAGCCACCAACGGAAAACAAAAAATGCCACAATCGGTGCGAGTAAAAGTAGCCCAAAAATAATCAGCAATGAATTTACTAACCAGCCTAAGCCCAATGAGCCTAGCAACCACACAATTACTATGAGGGTCAGCCAAGGGCGGAGATGATACAGACTCAACTGAAAGGTTCTAAAGCTCATTTGTTAAGTATTGTCTTGCTCTTCCTCTAGGATAGCGAGT